>RECS01000083.1 GCA_007693915.1 Saprospirales bacterium
AAATCTATCAAAGTCATTGTCCCTTCTTTGGCGTCGTTGTGGACCATCCAATCTACTGCCAAAACGGTAAGTAGCATTTAATGTAACGACTCTGCTCTCCCAATTTCTCTCTAATGTCCTTACTATAGGGATGTCATCCACTGTTTCAAATCTGAATCTGAGCGTATTGAAAATATCTCTGGCATTCAGACTTACTGTTAAGTTGTTGTCCAGAAAATTCCTTCTCACAGCAAGGTCAACATTGAAAAAGGGCTTGATCTCCCCCTGAGGCACAATAAAACCTGATCTATACCTACTCGAAAGTTGAATGGAAGTTCCATTCCATACTGTTTTAGAGGAGCTTAACTGGAGCGTATAACCTTGACTCGACCTGTTTAATCCTTGAGTGAGTTCAGATTCGTCCAAGCGCGTCCCAAAAATGTTGGCGGTCGCATTGATGTTCCACCATCTTAATGGTCGGATGTTCGCAATAGCCTCAAAACCAAAGGAGTGGTTTCGGCCTAGGTTTTCAAAAGTAACTATAGTTGTTCCTTCCTCTTCAAAAGAAATATATCTTCGAATCAGATCATTGGTCTGTCTGTAATAAAGAGTACTGTTTAAAGTTAATTTGTCCCAAATCCTTACATAAGAAAACTCAAAAGCATCAGTATATTCAGGTCTCAATGCAGGGTTTCCGGTCCTAAAATTATTGGGATCAGAAAGGTCTCTAAATGGATTTAACTGACCTGTTCTCGGCCTATTAATACGACGGCTATAGCTTAAAATTAGGTCTGCTCCTTCTCCAAGACTGTATCCGAGAAAAGCTGATGGAAACAAACTGAAATAATTATTCTCAAATTCCTCACCTGTAGTAATTAGTCTTGAACTGGTGAAAGTCTGCTCCGCTCTAAGACCAGCTTTGTATTGCCAAGACCCGGATTCACCTCCTGCTGTGAAATAAGTCGCTAAAACGTCCTGCTCATAAACAAAGTGATTGGAAATATTGGGATCATTGATGTTTTCACCTGTGCTATTATCTAAAAAAGTAGAATTTAACTTATTGTCGATTCTGGTCAGATCCATTCTTGCACCCGCTTCAGCTGAAATACCAGGCACTAAGACAAATTCAAAATCAGTCCTACCTGTAAACAACTCATCTTTATTATCTCTCTCCTGAGATTGAATTAAAGGATCGGTAAATACTTCTCCGTCCAAAATGAAAAAATCCTGAGCAAAATCATTTCCCCTGTCTCTATTATTCAATGAATAGAGAAAATCAATGTCCATTCTATTTTCCGGATTTAAGAACCTTCTTTGCCAACCAGCATTAACTTCCACTCCATCACCTGAACCAAAGCCGGAATTTCTCCTTACCGATTCTATTGATTTAATGCCACTTTGGTCGAAATAATCTATTAATAATTCGCTGTTATTATCATCATCATTGGTGCGGTAATTTATAGAGGTATAGAGCGTATTTCGACTGTCCAGAAAGTAATCAGTTCCAATTCTGATATTATGAGATATACTGCCGGAAAATCTTTCATCATTTTGAAGAAATGAATAAGAGGTATCGGGAAAGTTAATGAATGAAGAACCTTTACCCTCTGAATAGCCATCTCTATTGTTGTAGGAGTAGTTTCCAAAAACATTGAATCTAGAGTTCCGCATATTTAAGCCCAGAGACCCTGAGTATTTATCAGTCTTTCCTCGACCGTAACTTAAGGTCACATTTCCATTGAACCCAAAATTAGAATCTCTTTTCAGGATAATATTGATAATACCCGCCATCCCCTCCGGGTCAAATCTTGCAGATGGATTCGTAATCAATTCAATTCTCTCTATGGAGTTTCCTGGTATCTGTCTAAGTACTTCTGCTGAAGAAAAAGTAGAAGGCCTTCCATCAATTAAAATAGTTACATTTTGATCTCCTCTTAATGAGATGTTATCATCCAAATCAACATCCACAGAAGGTACATTGGAAAGTACCTCTAATGCTGATCCCCCATCAGTTACAATGTCGTTTTCTACATTAAAAACTCTCCTGTCTATTCTCGTTTCAAATGTACTCCTCTGCTCACTCACTACCACCTCATCCAATTCCTGACTGGCGGGATTTAGTCTTATGGTCTGAAAAAAAGCAGATTTGTTTGATGAATTTAGAATAAATGTAGAGGTTTCATACGGTTCATAACCAATGTAATTTATTCTCAATTTAAATTCACCGGCAGGAATCCGTTCAATGAAAAAATTGCCATTCATTTCAGATATACCTCCGCCTTTTAACTCACCACTCTCTGCTTCAATGACTGATACAGTGGCAAAACCTATCGCTTCACGGTTAGTGTCATCTAGAATTCTACCGGATACTTCACCATTGAAGGATGCAGGCCTTTGTGCCTCTAAATTATGAATTGAAAAAAGAAAAAATGCAAGAATTAATGCACTGATAGTGAGTTTACTAAAAAGATTTTTCATAATAATTTGATAGATTTTAAATCCAAGGATTTTAATACTACTTTGATTTTGTCATAAAATTGTCACAAAGGTAAGACCCAATCACTAGGGATATTTATTTTAACTGTAAAACTTTTCCTAATCAGATGTTAATAGCAAGGGAAACACATTAATAAAAAACATAATTTATTACAATCAGATTTAAAAAGACTTAGTTTTGCTTTCACTTTTTGATTTTTAATTATTGTATAACTTTGACACCTATACTTTTGTTTAACCTTTTTATAAAAAAATTACAATATTGTTAAACAAAAACCATGGGCGTTACCTTTCTGATAAAAAGAAATTTTATGAGTGTATACAAAAAAGAGTGGCGAGCATTCATCCCGGCTGATTTGGATAGCGTTTGGGAATTTTTCTCCCGGCCGGAGAATCTTGATAACATCACGCCAAAAGACATGAAATTTGAAATCGTTAGTGATATTTCGGGTAAGGAGATGTACGAGGGCATGATGATAGAATATAAGGTAAGTCCTTTACTTAGAATTCCAACTACCTGGGTAACTGAGATTACACATATCAAGCCCAAAAATTTTTTCGTGGATGAGCAACGTGTTGGCCCGTACAAAATGTGGCATCATGAGCATCATTTTGAGGAAAAAGAGGGTGGGGTAATGATGACCGATATACTGCACTACTCACTACCGGCAGAACCTATTGGAAGTTTAATCATGGGAAAATTTATTTCCAATAAAGTAGATGGGATCTTCAAGTATAGGAATGAAGTGATAAAAAAGTACTTTCCTGAGAAAAGATCAAATGATACGAGTTACGAGTTTTAAGATACGAGGTATGATTAACTAGTTGAAAGTTGCTTGCTCCCACTACAATAACTAATGCCTGTCTCCAACGAAGTTGACGGGGTACAAGACAATGGCGGTGAAGAGACAATGAAACGCAAAGAGAATTCTTATTTGATTTTGTAGAAAAAAATGTACCAGAGGTGGGACTCGAACCCACACGAAGTTGCCTCCACTGGATTTTGAATCCAGCGCGTCTACCAGTTCCGCCACTCTGGCTAATATGTCAAATAAGCTTTCCCTCAATTGGGGCTGCAAATTTAATCAAAAAATCAATTCTCCAATAGTATTGTAAAAAAATTGATGTTTTTATTTTTTAGCGGAAGAGGTTGAATGCCTTTGTTCCATTTTTTACAGACCTGTTATAAAGCTTTTTCCTTATCAATTTATTTACGAGTCCATTCGTAAGAGGAATCAGTTGTCAATTGTCGCGAATAAGCATAATCTTCTCGGAAAAAATACTTCCATCAACTGACTCTAACAATAAAAAGTACAATCCAGAGGGATGTTTACTCTCAAAAGAAAATGTTTCTTCCTTGGCAGAACTATCTAAATTTTGAGTCAGGATCTTTCTGCCTAGATTATCAACAACTTTCAAAGTAACAAATTGACCTTTCGGCCATTTAGTTGTAAAAGTGCTATTTGTTGGATTTGGGAATACTTGAATTAGTTTATTTTCATCTTGACTTTCCATTATTAACCTGTACTGATTTTGCGAAAAGTTATGCCATACCCAATTTATTTTTTGATGTTCAACATCAAAACTAATAATGAAAGCTGCATTGGGGTTGTTGATGTCATTTTGATGTGAAGTGTCATACGGAGTAGAGCCGTTCGTTAATAAGTCTGAAACTAAATAATGAGTGCTATCCATTAAAGCGTCTGAAAGCTGACTTCCCATGAATGAATCGATACTTGTGTACCAAACATAAATGTAATCATCCTCATTTCCAGGACTTGTTAAATTGCCATTTTCGCCATCTAAAGGTTCCCCTGCAACAATTACATGTTCATTGTTTTCATATTCAACCTGAGAAAAACAGTGTACATTCCCCAACCAGTTAGTACACTTATCTATGGTTATACAAACGCTTGCTGCACAACCATCCTCACCTTCTATATGAATACAATAATACCCCGGAGGTAGATTGCCTAAAGTCCAATTGTATCCTAAGACTGTTTCTGTGTGTGTTACTGATGAATTTCTTGTGACCGTAATGGTAAACGGTGCATTGCCTAAGAAGGGATTTATATCAACTTCCAATGAACCTCTATTACTTGGGGGATAAGCATCAAATGCGGTAACTGAAACATCTTGTGCATTTATATTGACTCCTAAAAGAACCGCTATAATTATAAATATGGTTTTCATTTTTGATTATTTTATTTGTTATACTTAATAATATCTTTCAAGCATCTTATAAATAGGTGTGTCCGGATCTTTTGCGTTTGCCCTCATGAATTCTATCAACAACTCAGGCTTGCTAAAATCCGATAAAAACATTCTGCGAGTCAATGCAAACTCAAGTCTCAAGTCTAAATCAGCTATCTCATTATTCCATTCTATGTCGCCCCAATATTTAATTATAAAGGGAAATAGAATCCAATTGTGGTCTAAAGAAATATTATTTCTACCTACATAATCTAAGGGTATTTTATCAAGATAAACTGCATTTACTCCTGATCTTCCCTCCCCATAATATGGACCGAATAGCATAAAATCAAGATCTATATTCGAAAATCTTAATCTACTATTGTTTTCAAAAATATACTCAATATCTTCTAATTCATTAGAGGTAGCGAAAAGGGTTATTGCTTTTTCTTTTGTAGCACGAGTCTGGTCTTCGTTCTCCACTATTACCTTTAGTTCCTGATAAATCCCTCTAATGGAATCTTGCATTGCAGACAACCTTTCTTCTAAATTTAACACTTCAATATTTATGGTGTCTTTTGCTCTCCTTTTTTCTCTCGCTCTTTGTTGCTCATGACGAGGATTCAAAAAGGCGAAATCCCCTCTCCTATTACCCATATCCATGATGGTCAAAGTGAGAAAATCCCTTTTTTCTTTAGATTCCTGTATAGCAGGATGATCTTTTAAATCGCTTACCAGTCCGGTTAATATTTCATTTATGAAGTCGTTTTGTTCTTTGCTAGCGTACGGAAAGTTTTTTATTTCAGCAATTATCGCTTCACGGTCTATTTCTCCATATTCTGAGATGTATTGCGCATTTACTGTAACAGAGAGAATGAAAAAAATGAATAAATAAGGTAAGTTTCGCATTTTTGTTAATGATCTAAATTTATCAAATGAATATCATGATGAAAGTCATGCATTTTATTTGTTGAATAAAACGTATGCCAATTGAGGAATAGCATATCAAAGTTCTCTGTTTCTGTTATCTCTATTTTATGGTTTAAAAAAGGAAGCTCATATACCGAATCTTCAACCGGAATATCATCAAGTATTATTGACTCTTCGATTACTATACAGTATCCATTTTCATCGGCGCTGAGTCGGGAAAGAATGATGGATTTTTCATCGCCATGATTATTAAAAATAGCAGCACTGTAAGTGCCCAATGTGTATGAATGATCCATTTGGGTAATCTGATATTCAATGGGGTAGTAATTGTGATCATCAGGCATTTGATTGACCCTAACATGGTTTAATGCATATGGAGCGGTATTAACTTCTAACATAAATTCATTATCTTTAGTTGAATACCTTCCATAACTCCATGAGATTTTATTAGATGCTCTGCTGCCAATTAATTCTCCACCTCTTACGCCTGGAGGATTAAAATAAATACGAGGAGTATAACTTGGAGCTAACCTTACCCACTCTAAAAAGTTGGTTTTATCATTACCATATCCCAAGAACCGTGGAAAAGAATCCCCCTCCAAGAACTCCTGATTTATCACTATTCCCGGTGCATCCCAAGTTAAAAAAACTCCATCATTAGTAATTTCATCAATACATCCGGTTGATGAATCATCATTAGGCAATTCATTGTTTTCCGGAATAGGCGTTTTATTAAATGGAAAAGGTGTTGTGGTGTGATTAAACTTACAATCAGGTCCGGAGGTAAGATCTAAATCCAATCGCCAATTATTGGTGTGACGTTGTCTTGTCCCATCAATTCTAATCAAATTGTAAGCATTTGCAGGTACTAATTGCCATTGGAATAAAATCCTAGCCTTTTGTTGTATTACTGTTTGATTATTAGGATGACCTTGAAATTGAACGACAGAAACTGGTCTCCCCAATCCAAAATAAGTATTATCATCATCATCATAATTGAAATTTAATAACGATTCTACACAACCAAATTCACTTAACAGCTGCATGTCAATCTGATCATCATTCTTATGATATATCTTTTCAATTCCCACCCAAACTGCAGTCGCACTTACTTTATCGGTTTTTCCGGCAAAATCAGCCTCCAAAACAATGTCTCTAGCTGTAGAGCTGGGTTCAAGTGCTTCAACGTAAAGTGTCATGGGTAAGTCAATCGCATCAACTGTCATTGGGAGTGAAACTTCTGTTCCTGAAAGTTTCACGGGAGAAGACCATAATTTAATGCTATTACCGGAAATTTGCCTCAAGGTAACATTTCCGCTAAGATTTAATCCAGCATCACGGGGACGAATAACTAGTTTCATCAAATCTACTTCATTACGACCTAGATGATTTTGGGTAATATTTGTTTCTTGGTAATCCGGAACGCCATTTCCATTAGTATCATTTAAGTTGGCCAAGCAAACCGCTCCTACAGAAAATTTTTCTGCTTCACTTTTTGGAATTCCGTTCCCTCCCCATGATGTTGAGGTTTGCCAATCATAAAATGCATCGTAAATGTCCAGTACTATGTCACATTGAAAGTTTGTTTGAACCGACTTTGTTCTTTGTTGACTAAAAACTGAAATTACCGTAAAATTTAGAAGGAAAGTAAGAAAAACTAAGGTTCTTAAT
>RECS01000034.1 GCA_007693915.1 Saprospirales bacterium
TGGAAACCAACTGGAGGTCCGGACATAACGAATTAGATATCATAGGGATAGACAAAAAAATACTGGTATTTTTCGAGGTAAAAGTAAGAAAAGTTGGTGGTGCTGAAGACATCATAGATGCCGTTGACAAAAACCAATTCCACCGACTGGCTAAAGCTGCCTCTGAATACATGCAAGATTACGATCATGTGGGAGAAGTCCGATTTGATTTGATCGGCATCACCTATTTTGACAAAAAAAACTATAAAACCCGGCACATTCGGGATATTTTTTTTCCTGCATAAGGTTTAATTATATAAAAAACATTATCTTTGCGCTCCGATTTTGAACTATAGTTCATCTTAAATCGTAAAACATTAAATTGAAAAAAGGAGTTAAGGATTCACGAAACGATTCAGACTCAATCAAAAATGTAATAAAATGAAAAAGGAAATACATCCTCAAAATTATCGCCTTGTTGTTTTTAAAGACTTTAGTTGTGACGAGGCGTTTTTAACTAAATCTGCTGCCCAAAGCAAGGAAACTATCGTTTGGGAAGATGGCAATGAATATCCACTTATCAAATTGGAGATTTCAAATAAATCACATCCCTTCTTTACCGGAAAGATGAAGTTTGTCGATTCTGCCGGTAGAATTGACAAGTTCAATAAGAAATTCGGTAGTTCAAGGTTTGCTAAAAAAGAAGAAGAAGCTGAAGCAAAGACAGAGGAGTAATTTTAGAGATAAAATATCGTTACTATATAATAGCTCCAATGTTCAAATTGGGGCTATTTTTTATATATTTGAACCAGGACAAGCGTTTAAGTATTATTATATAGAACCCAATTTTGGGACTTTCAATCCAAGTAAAAAAATTACAGGATGAGAAACCTGATTTTCTTTGATGATTCAGAAAGAGATCACCTTCTGCCATTTACATACTCCCGACCAGTATGTGAACTCAGATTTGGTATATTAAAAATTAGGGAAAAATGGGAACATGACTTAGTCGGAAAAGGCTCCTACATTACCCAAGATTATCTGGCAGAGAAGTACCCGATCAATATCTCCAATGATAATTATGTCATCAGCGGTTCTGTAATTCCAAATGAGCGATTAGTCAAACTAATATCCCAATTAAACTTCAATGAGGCCCTGTTATCCAATGAAGATTTAATTGCCGCCCGACTGAACAAGCAACAGTTTGACAACCTTATGAACAACGGACCCATTGACGAACTTGTCGGTTACGAATTGACTACTACGCCTGTCCGTAAAATCAATAGTTTGCCTGATCTTTTAAAAGACCGTAAAGAAGAATTTGAAATAGATTTTGAACGGATCACCAAAGGTCGTAAATCTGCCGCTATTCCTAAAGGAGTAAATGCAATTCATCCTGAGAAAATCTTCATTGAGGAGGGTGCTCAAATCAGTCATTCAGTGCTCAATGCTACTGAAGGGTCTATATACATTGGAAAAAATGTGCTTATAATGGAAGGAAGCTTCCTCAGAGGCCCAATAGGACTAGGGGAAGGAACAGTGGCAAAAATGGGAACTTATATGTATGGGCCTCTTGCTACTGGTCCGCATTGCAAAATAGGAGGCGAACTCAATGATGTAACCATGATAGGCTACAGTAATAAAACTCATCATGGATTTCTCGGTCATTCCTACATTGGGGAATGGTGCAATATTGGTGCAGGCAGCAGCAATTCCAATTTGAAAAACACTTACTCAAATGTTCGGCTATGGAATTACCCCTCCGCAGAACCTCTTGACACCGGATTATTGTTCTGTGGTTTGTTTATGGCAGATCATACTAAATGTGGAATTAATACCACTTTCAACACCGGCACTGTGGTTGGCTATGCCTCCAATCTTTACGGTCCAATTATGCATCCGCGTTTCATCCCTTCCTTTAGTTGGGGAGGAGGTACAGACTGGGAAACACACAAACCTCAAGGGGCTCTCAACACAGCAAAATCCATGATGATGCGCAGAGGTCTTACGCTCTCTGCTGCAGATGAGAAAATCTTTATAGAAATTTTCAATATCTCATCACCTTACCGTGTTTGGGAAAATAAAGGCAAAAAAACTAGTTAGGATGCATATCCCACGCTGGAAAAAGTGGTTGAGCTACCTCTTTGAAATGCACATAGAAAGTTCTCCCGGTGATTTAAACCCACATTTGTATGTAAGTCTAAAAAGAGGCAGGTTTCAGCTGTGTACTAAAAATGCCGTCTATTCCTACGAAGATAAATACGATAACTTCAAACGCATCTTCAGTCAACTGAATCTTGATTTTTTACAAAATGGAAATGTACTAATCCTTGGGTTTGGTCTTGGTAGTGTTCCCATCCTGCTGAAACAAATTGGTCTTAATGAATTGAGCATTACCGGTATCGAACTGGATGAAAATGTAATTTATCTGGCGAGCAAATACGCTTTGAATAAAATTGATTATCCCACTGAGATGATAGAAACTGATGCTGCTGCATTCATCTTCTCCACTTATGAACAATACGACCTTGTCGTGGTGGATGTGTTTGTGGATGATATAATACCTGAGCAATGCCGGAACCTTGAGTTTTTAGAGGCTTGTAAAGATCGCCTAACCGAAAACGGGATTTTGTTATTCAACGCCCTTGCCGCTACTGATGAGGATAAAGATGAAGCAGAACAACTTTATTTTGAAACTTTTGAAAAAGTCTTTCCCACCGGAAAACTGGTAGACGTTTTAGGAAATTACATCTTCGTAAGCAATAAATCAGCTTTGAAAAATGAAAGTTAGGTGATATAAAGACGCTGAATTTACCCTTTATTTTTCTTACCTTTGCAACTCTAAAAAATAATCTGAATCATGTTTACTTTTAACATATATCTGCGTTTTTTCTTTTTAATCGTTCTACTACCTATTGCCGTATATCTTTCTATTGAGTTTGGATTTTGGTATAGTTTCCCTTTCTACCTTTTCTGGATTATTTTTCTCGTGGGCTACATCTTGCTGGGAACAGTCCAATCTGCTGCTAAAAAAATGGAGAAAATGGATTTTTTAGCTGCTGAAAAAAGGCTAAAAATGACCCTGAGTCCAAAACTACTTTTCAAAACCAACCGCGCCTATTACTTTTTATTAAGAGGAACAATTGCCCTTAACTTGAAAGAGAATGAGGTAGCAGAGGAATTTTTATTAAAAGCAAAAGATGCAGGACTATCTACTGGCAATGAAAAAGCTATGGTTCACCTACAATTAGCCAATCTGGCAGCCGGAAAAAATAACTGGAATGGTGCCCTCATGCACTTTAGATCCGCTAAAAAATTCAAAGTAACTGATCCCCAACTGAGGGACCAAATGCGTCAATATGAAAAAGCTCTTGCCAATCGCGGTGTTTTGAAAAGTGCAGGAATGAGCGGCAGAGGAGTGCAAACGGCCGGTGGAAAGAGGAAGAGACCAAAAATGAGATAGGAGATCATAATAGATATATACCTCTATTGTAAAAAACTGGTACGTCTTTCCCTGTGTTAAACTCCAACCCAATGCAGTTTAAATAGCTCAATTTCAGTGCTTTAAATTAATAAAGAAAAGTCCTCTACCCCTTTTAATTGAAAAAAAATAAAAAACTTGAGCCAAGCTGGGTACATTTATACGTTTACATACACTTGTATAGCGAACTTCAAAATAAAGAGCTATGCAAAAACAATGTTTAGAGTGCAAAACTAAATTAAAAGGAAGAGCAGATAAGAAATTCTGTAGCGACGACTGCCGTTCCACACACCACAACAGATTGAACAGTGATTCCAATAATTTCATGAGAACGGTTAACAATATTCTCAGGCGAAATCGTAGGATTCTACAAAGTTATTACCACAGCGGCATGACAAAAATTGAACGAGATAACTTAATTCGGGAAGGATTTGCGTTTGGGTACTACACGAATGAAAAAAGAGAAAAAGACGGAAAAGTATCACGCTTTTGTTATGAACTAGGATATAAAGAAGTAGATTCACACAGCCTCAATCTCATAAAAATACAAATGTAAACGAGAACCTGAAAAGCTCATACACCATAAATACGGGCAGCGCCCATAGAGAGCCTGAAAGGCTCATACATCATAAACTGGGCAGCGCCCATAGAGAGCCTGAAAGGCTCATACATCATAAACAGGGCATCGCCCATATAAAAAAGAGCCTGAAAGGCTCATACATCATAAACATGGGACAATCACTAGTACAAAACTATATGCATCTAGTCTGGAGTACCAAATACAGACAACCACTAATCATACCCGAAATAGAGAAAAGCCTCCACGGTTTTCTCGCCTCCACCTGCAATAAACTGGACTCCCCGGCAATCAAAGTAGGCGGATACTATGACCACATTCATATCCTGTGCAGAGTTTCTAAAAATATAGCCATAGCCAAACTTATGGAACAAATCAAAAAGACCTCATCTAGATGGGTAAAAACTATAGACCCAAAATTTTCAAACTTCTACTGGCAAAATGGATATGGCGCCTTTTCAGTCAACCCGGCAGGAGTAGATCGAGTCAGCAGATACATTGAAAATCAACACGAACACCATAAATCCAAATCTTTCAAAAATGAGTTCAGAATCTATCTCAAAAAATACAAAGTACCATACGACGAGAAATATGTTTGGGACTAAAAAAATCACAGAACCAAAAAAACTAAAGCATCAAACATTTGGGCATCGCCCATATAAAAAAAGAGCCTGAAAGGCTCTCATATAAATCCCTTATCTTTACGTCACCCAAAAAAAAAAAGACATGACCAAAATACATCAATTAACCTATAACCCCTTCCAACAAAATACCATAGTACTAGAAACCAATGGCGAGTGTCTAATCATCGACCCCGGCGCATACACAAAAGAAGAACAAAACGACTTTTTAAATTTTCTTTCCGAAAAGCAATTAAAACCAATCAGACTTCTCAATACCCACTGTCATCTAGATCATGTTTTTTCCAATGGCTTGATTGCCGATAAATTTAGTCTCGATTTGGAAATACATAAAGAAGAATTACCAATGCTAAAGGCATGCCCTCAAGTCGGGCAAGCTTACGGAATCCCAACAGCTCCATCTCCCGAACCCAAAAGGTGGCTTAAACCCGGAAATAGTATAGAAATAGGTGAAGACAAACTCCAAATTTTATTTACACCGGGCCACAGTCCCGGTAGTGTAAGTTTTTACTCTGAAAAAAATAAATTCCTCATTGCCGGGGATGTACTATTTTATGAAAGCATAGGTCGCACTGATCTTCCTGGTGGCGATTTCAACACTCTTATGCTGTCAATTAAAGATGAGCTACTGACTTTGCCTGACGATGTAATTGTATATCCAGGGCATGGGCCCACCACCACTATAGGCCACGAGCGAAATAACAATCCATTTATACGTCAATATTTATAAGACTCTGATTAAGCTATTTTTTTTGTTAATAAAAATGCCCTGACACCAGGTCAAGGCATTACAATCATTAGTCAAAAATCAACTCAGCTTTTCTTTAAGATCTTTTTTCAAGGCTGATTATCATATCTTTCATTTGTATTACCAGATTTTTTACATCACCTTCACTATTTTTTTGAAATCCTATACGAATCCTGGAAAAGTCATCCGAAAAAAAGTATGGGCTTTTAGCCTCCGAAAAGAGATATTCACTACCGTTGATATTTACCCCTAATTGGCCATATTTTACATATACTCTTGCCTGAAAGGTACTGTCAGCGTTAATAAAGTGTCCGGTTAGGGATCTGAGTTTTCCTTCCTCAGGAAGTAATCCTGAGAATTCAGGCAACTGGGCTTCAGACTCAAAACAAGCGCTAAGAGCATTATAAAGGATATGATCAAAGGAAGTATTTAGTCCATTCAATAAAATAGAAACAGTCATTTTCCTTTTCGGAAAATATGCTACAAAACTCTTATACTCGTCAATTCCTCCATAATATCCGAAACCCATATGGTTCTTAAATTCAATAGAAATAAGTCCAGCACCCAGTTCATTATCTGTTGTATGCATTTGCTTCAAAGATGAATGAGATATCAACTCTCCTTTAAACAGTGCATCCATAAACAAACCCAAATCTACACCATTAGAAACCATTCCCCCTGCAGCATGAGCCATTTTCCTGCTAGTTGGTGGAACATAGGTTACCCAGTCATCCATAGTTCTTATAAAGGAATGTGTCTGTAATCCCAAATCTGCATATAGCGGAGAAGCAAAAGTTGATTTTAAACCTATAGGCATGGCAATATTTTCATGCACTAAAACTGCCAAATCTTGACCGCTAAGCTGTTCCATGATATAGCCCAATAACAAGTAATTGGTATTGCTATAATCCGTTTTTGTTCCAGGTTTAAATACAGGCTGAAAGGATGAAATAAGTTCTAGCATTTCCTCCTGCGACCTGTCTCTATGCTTCCAGTATAAAAAAGTGGAGTCAACGGTAAAATTAAACAAACCGGATTGGTGACTTAATAAATGATCCATACTTATCAATTCAGCATTTGGGATGTCGGGAAAAAATTCTGCCAATTTATTTTCATGACTTATCCAGTCCCTTTCTACCATTTGGTAAAATAAAACTGCTGTAAAAATCTTACTAATAGAGCCAATTGAGTATATCTCACTTCCATCATTATCTCTTACATCATTTCCCAAATGCCAGGCAGTTCCTCCTGACCATTGATAATAAGTTTCACCATCAATAGAAATATTAACCGAACCCATAACCCGATCATTATATTCCATTAAATTTAGAAAGCTATCAATACTTGATACATTCAGCTCACTTTGGCTGTAATTAGCGCACATAAACATCAGTGCATAAACGAAGGTCAATTTCACTCTTTTCATGATTCTAAATTTTTATTACCACAAAATTAGGATCATAAAACGTTGACAATATATGGATTACGACTAAGCAATAAAATTATCCGATAAATATAAAGTCGCAGAATAAATCCATCGACCAAGGATGTTTTTTTATCGATTTAGGATTGAGTAGGGAGAGGATTTATGATTTATGATTTATGATTTGTGATTTGTGATTTTTGATTTCAGATTTATGATTTATGATTTATGATTTATGATTAGGTACTGCCAAAACTACTTGGGTACACATTCGAAATCCGCA
>RECS01000073.1 GCA_007693915.1 Saprospirales bacterium
CCCAATTCTATTGACATTTTTGCTTTTCGAAACGAAATCTCATGAATAATCCGGGTTAACCGCCCTTATTTAAAAAATGAGTGCACTCAAAAATTACAGTATGCAAGAAAACGGCCAACTATTTGTTGAAAGAGTTTTAATAAGTCCTGAAGCCCTTAAAGTTGTTGAACAACTTCAGGAAAAATATGGGGAGTTAATCTTTCATCAAAGTGGCGGATGTTGTGATGGCTCTTCTCCCATGTGCTATGAAAAAGGTGAATTTATAACAGGCAGTAGTGATGTTTGGATGGGTACAGTTGCCGGCTGCAATTTTTTTATGAGTACAGATCAGTTTGAATACTGGAAACACACCCAACTGACTCTTGATGTCACCCCTGGTAGAGGAAGTAGCTTTTCATTGGAAATCCCTATGGGAATAAGGTTCCTTATCCGATCACGTATTTTCCAACCGCATGAAATGGAAAATCTAATCCCAATTAAAAGTGGCGATGATTTTAGTTGAGTCATTTCAAGCCTTTCCAAAAGAAATCCATCACTCAATAAGGTCTTTGGAAATACACAGTTAAAATTTGCTTGCCAGGGTATTTATATTCTACTATTATTTCTTAGCCATGCCCACTGCTTGGTAAACTTAGCTTTGCGACATTCGCGCCTTTGCGAGAACTATTTTGTTGATGCTTTACGAATCAACCTAAATCCTAACCAACGCCTGCAGCTTCTTTTTTTCCATAAACCAAACCGCTGCCAAAAACCCAAAAATCAATAATGCCCGGATTAAAAATAGTATTTCACCGGTTAAAAATTGCTCCAGTAAATTCCTGTGAAAGAAGAAAATACCTACTGCCAGAATGGTGTAAGCAAATATTCTGGTCCACTCGTAAGGTAATCGATAATGGTTTTTTCCGATAAAATAAGAAGCTAAACACATTAAGCCATAGCAGATAAAAGTAGCCCAGGCAGAGCCCATGTAACCGAAGATGGGTATCCACCAGATATTGAGTGTAAGGGTAATTAATGCGCCTCCCAGACCAATCCAGGTAGCCATAATGGTTTTGTCAGTTAATTTGTACCAGACAGACAAGTTGTAATACAATCCCAGAAAAAGATTGGCCATGAGCAGTATTGGTACCACAGCCAAGCCTTCTCGATAGCCCTCTCTTCTTAAGAAGTATTGAAAAACATCCAGATATAAACTAACTAGCAGAAAAGCAAATAGCCCAACAATAACAAAGTACTTACCTATGGCAGCATAAAGATCCGGTGCTTGTTTGTTTTTTGCCTGTTGAAAAAAGAAAGGCTCTGCAGCATAGCGAAAAGCCTGAGTAAATAGCGCCATAAAGATCGCCAATTTATAACAAGCTGCATAAATGCCCAATTGACGCTCATTTTCTTCAAGTGAATAAGGAAGCAGGTGTTTGAGGAGGATTCTATCGAGCATCTCATTGGTGATTCCAGCCAGTCCTGCAATGATTAGCGGAGCAGAATACATGAACATTTTTTTCCACAACAACTTTTCTATGCTCAGTTTAAAACCTTCCCATTGTGGAATAAGCAATAACAATGCTGTAAGACTCGCAATTAAATTAGCAACAAAAACATAGCCAATCCCAAATTCGGGGTTGTACCAACTTTCCAGAAGTACACCTCCAATGTTGTTTTCCAAAAGAATAGGACAAAGCAGTAGGAAAAAGAGATTGAGACCGATGTTGACACCGATATTAGTTAATTTAATAGATGCAAATCGCCAGGCCTTTCCCTCCATTCTTAAGCGCGCATAGGGTAGCTCAGATATCACATCCATTACCCAGATAAAGATGAGTACCAGCAGTAGGGGTTGATGGACTTCACGAAGTTTAATTAATTCTGCGAAGGGGTTGAGCAGCAGTAGAAAAGCTATAGTAAAAAGGAAGGTCGACAACAGTATGGAACTAAGGGCGGTATTAAAGACCTTTTGCCTACCCTCCTCCTCTGCCCCATAACGAAAAAAGGAGGTTTCCATCCGATAGAGCAATATGATCATCACAAATGCTGTATAGGCATAAAGCTCTGAAATAATTCCGTAGTCCCCCTCAGCAAAAACTGCCGTATAGAGCGGAACCAGTAAATAATTGAGAACCTTACCGAGTACGGACGACAATCCGTAAACAGCAGTATCACCCGCCAGTTTTTTAATTAGTGCCATTCAATTGCAGCATTGTTAATGCAAAAGTATCAAAGTTTTGAAGGAATTTAGATAGAATTGAAAAAGGAGCACTATTTTATTTAATTTCCAATAAACAACTCAGGGCTAATGAAAGGTACTATACGACGCATTCTTTCGTAATCGTATTCCTGGATTTGAATGAATTGCCATGAATTCCCCATGAATCCACTAAAACCTGCCAGTAACTGAGTATCCCGAACAACACCCTCCGGTGTTTGCATTACCATTTCCTGACTAATTAATGCCTGATGCTCAAAGGCTGAACTTCTAACTATTTTATGAACATCTAGAACATTTACCTCCACAATTGAAATGTTTTGTCTTGAAAATTCATCACTACCAAAAACCAAATGCTCCATCATTCGCTCTTTCCCACCAACCGATTCAACAAGCAATGGCAAGGTTAAATCAATAAAAGTTTCAAAATCTCCTTCCATATATGCCTCAGACATATTAGTGGAACTCCGCAGTGCTTTTTGCTTCAGTCTCGGATTGTCTGATTGATCTTTACTACAACTACTGCACCCTACCACCGAAATGAGCAATACGAATGAAAAGCAAGTCAGGAAATTCACAAAGGATCTACTTCTCATTTATACTTTTATTTTTTTTTCCTAAAAAAAACAATGCCAGTAAATTGATACTGCCAAACAATAAAAGAAGGTATAGTCCATAAGCTACATTTGAACCTGCAGCGGCAGTAATTAGGAAGGGATCATCCGTTTCAAAATTACTTTTCTCTGAAAGAAAACTTCCTATTTTCCATGCCCCTATAGTCACAACCAACAGAGAAAGGAACATAATAATCCAAAAGGGAATTTTTGCTAATGACCGAGCAGATTTTCCAGCGACTGTAAATATTAAAATAATAACAAAAAGACCTAAAGTAACCCATCCATCACCCATATGCCCATACAAAACCAAATCAATTCTAGGGTAATTAATCCAAGGACTCATGGAAGCAAAAATGCCTCCAATAGAACTTAAGAAAATAAGTGCTCTTTGCCTGCTCATTCTATCTAAATTGATAATAAAATACTTTCAGAAAGTCTTTGAATCTCAAAATTAAAAAAAACCGGAGCAATTTCTCAGTCCGGTCTTTTAGTTTTGCAAATTTAGTTTTCTGTAATAATCATTTTCTTTGTCGCAGTGAAATCCTGAGCTTTTAACTGATAGTAGTAGATGCCTGAAGCCGGAAGCATTCCTTCGTTAAGCTGAACCTCATTATATCCAGCGTTGTAGAATCCACTTATCTCTTTTACCAACCTGCCGGTAGCATCAAATATTTCTATTTTTGCGTCCATATCATCAGGTAAAATAAAACCAATATTGGTAATACCCTTAAATGGATTTGGCGTGTTTTGGTAAAGTACAAATGAGGCCCTTTCTCTAAATACATCCCAATCCTTAAACTCAAGAGAAAGGGTCATCAACTGACCATCTGTCTGATAGGCTTCAGATCGAGTAATTCTGTCACTAAGGTTAAATAAGTCAGAGGATTTGCCATCTGCTCCCATTTTGAAATAGAAGGAGAATAAAACCTCTCCTTGATCAAGTTTCAGATCTTCAAAACTATTCCATGAAGCTGTGATTAAACCTTCATCAATGCTTTGGAACCCAAAATTATTAGGATTGACATCCATAACTCCACCTTTAAATTCGATAAATTCTGCCTTAAATTCATCAAATTCAAAGGTAAACTGAAGGCCGCTTATCTTTGAGGATTCAGCAACTGAAACCTTTATCTCTACTATTTCACCTGCTGAGTAAGACTCCTCTTTGATAAGAAATGTCAATACCTTACCAGAGCTCCGTTCGGATGAAATACTTAAGTTATTTGGTAATACTGTATTATTCAAATCCCCGATTTTTACCCCGATAAAATCAGCGTCCCTAATACTCGTTTGATCCAAATCCAAAATCTTTAACATTTCTAAACTACCCGGGGCAGGAGTGACTCCATTTTGCAATACCTGATCAGCGGATATAAACCTCCAACTGGTATTATTAGGAAAATGTCCTGTTTTTCCCAGGATCAACGACCTAAGGTCAGCAATATCCAGAACATTAATAACACCATCAGGTCTCACGTCAGCAGCAATAAGTTTATATGGGCTTTCTATTTGCTGAATTCCAAGAATATGCCGCTGTATTAACACAATATCATAAGTTGAAACACCATTGAGGGGATCATTATTTTTCTCCGCTCCAATTTGGTATTGCTTACCTGATTCAAGATTACTGAACAGGAATAGACCATCAGAAAACGTAGTATACTCCTCTATGCTTCCATCAAACCATTGCATACCCAAATCTACACCTTCAACCGGCTCCAAATATTCTGTTTGAATGATACCGGCAATAGAACTACTACCACAAACATCATCCGTATCTTGAATTTGAATATAGGTGATGCAGAAATCCTGATTTCCGGCTTCATCAGTTACCCAAATTTCAACAATATTGGTGCCGAGATCTTCACAGCAAAACTCCTTAAATTGATCTTCGATATCTGCAGACCAGCTAAAAATGAGATTTTCATTCTCAGTGCAATTATCAAAGCTTCCAACATCATAAAGTTTAGCCTCAAGTTCAATACATCCGGTTGCCGGCATTATTACAGTTGCAACTCCGTGTAGACAAACCGGGGTAGGCAACTTCCCGTCAATGACCTCAAAGTCATATTCAAATACTGCTGTGTTGCTGCACAGATCATATACTACCCACTGAATTCTGTGAGTACCGAATGGATAATTACCAGTGGCATCTAAACCTGTTCCGCTGATATCAAAACTTCCTGTTTTAAAGGCATCGATTCTCCATGTAACATTTAAAAGGTCAGATGGTGTACAATCTGAAACATCCAAAATCAATTCAGCCAGCCCTGTACAATCAGTAGATTGAATATCGACAAACACCTGATCAATACAATTGTTACATACAGGCGCCTGAGTATCCTGAATATAAATCACCTGAACATGGCTCCATTCACCTTGCCCTGTATTAGGATTGTGGTTGCACCAATCAATTACTGTCCAAGTTCTAAGTATTTTGAAGCAAGCACTATCTACAAGGGTAAATACCTGATCCTTAAATGTGACTGCAGGTTTACTACAACTGACAGTATTCCAGGATGGTTGGCGGTCCCTTAAAGGAACACCAAAATCACCCAAATTTTGAGGCAGAAAATCATCAGATGAGGTACCACATTCCATTAGTGTAATATCTCTTGGCCAAACAATATCGTTTCCGTTAAATGGAACAGTATTGTTTCTGATATAGATGTCCTGTTGACAATTTGCGCTGTTACCAAACTCATCTACAGCAACAAACCTTCTTTGTATAGCTCTGAAGGGGAATAATGGATTTGGATCAGTACCATAGCTGCCGCAATGAGGATTAAGAGTAAATACATTGGTTTCAGTGATACTCTCAATACCACAATTATCAACAACATAGCCATCCGTAATCGTTTGCACAGGTATCTGAGCAGGAACAGATAAATCAACAGGGTCAATTATCAATACTCTTACCTCCTCACCCAATTGTGGTTGAGCTATCCTTCCAAATACTTCGAGATTATCCAGATCCAGATCAAAGGCACAGTTAACGGTTACATCCTGAGGACAACTTAACTGAGGTCTGAGCTTGTCCTCTACCTCTACAAAAACCCAACAGAAATTCTCATTCCCTGCATAGTCCCTGATTCTTACTTCTACTTCTACAACACCAATTCCATTACTATTTGCATCTTCGCAGCAAAAGAGTATACTTTCCTCCCAATTACCTGTATTTCCACAAGCCAAATAGTCTACTTTTCTGCGAGCCGTAATATCCATAATTCCACAATTGTCATAGGATCCATCATCCCAGGCATCTACACCTACAATTGCTAATCCATCATGTCCAAGACTAACTCTAGTGGTAAGGTCGCACAACGCAATAGGAACAATATCATCTACAACCTCAACTTCAATTTGAACAACGCTTTGGTTGCCACAAGCATCAATAGCACGAGCCGTAAGAATGGATATTCCAAGTTGTAGCCCGTATACCTGACCATCTTGAATCAAGCCATATGGAGCTACACTCCATTTAACTTCATATTCACTACAATTGTCAAAATCTACTATCTGAGGTAACGGAAACGGCTCTGCAACACAAGAAATTGGAAGAGTTCCAATTACAATATGGTCAATAGGCAATAACACAGGAGGCTCTTTATCCTCAACTTTAATTGCCTGAATGTGACGCAATGGATTGAAACCAGAAATTAATGGTAAACATTCATTTCGGATTGCCCAATGCCTTAAAATCTCAAATCCTGTCGGACAGTTTGCATCCTGAAGTATTTCATCCCAATAACCCACATTAATTTTACAGTCACCCACATTACCAATAATATTCTCACCTCTTATAGTTGGAAAACCGGTGTTTGCAGGCAATAAAAGATCTGGGTTCTCAGCAACATCTGAACAGGACAATGGATTGAGATAGGTAATATCTACAGGAAATTCAACATGATCAAAATTAAATCCTACCAAAACAATTTGTTGAGTACAAAAAGATGATCTATTTTGCTGAGAAGTTACTTTGAAAGTTCTATTTACTATTTTCACAGTATCTCCGCATGGCTGGTTCAGAATATAATCATCTGAATAGCTGTAAGTAGCATTTGGCGCACAACTCAAAAGTTCAAAATTACCCGCAATGACCAAATCAGTTAAATCTTCATTACAAGTAAGCGTAGTATCCGCAGGGCATTCGATAACAGGAAGAAGCTTTTCTTCTATATTAACCACACCCCAACAGCTATTACCACCTCCCAAACAATCGACAACAGAAACAACAAAGGACTGTCCCACATCATTTAGTTCAAAGTAATTGTCTCTTGGATTTCCATCGAGATCAAAAACTTCAATACAATAATTTTCATAACAGCGATAAGGTCCACCCTCAAGAATCATATCTGCATTGAGCTCAGCATCACAATCAGGTCCAAGAGAAATATTTAAACCATTATTACAAATCAATACGTCGCTGCTGGGAATAAACTCAATGACTTCAAAAATGAATTCACAGGTATCAGCATTTCCATAAATATCTGTTGCTACCATCCAAATAATGTGAACTCCAATTGGCACAAAGAACCTATCCATTGGGCTACCATCAGCGGCAAAGAAAAATTCGATTGATTCGATTTCACAATTATCTGTCACTAAGGGTATAAATGGTAAACTGCCATAGCATTCACCCGGTAAAAGATTGACAACCTGATCCGGACAACCAAATGGAAACTCAGGAGGCTCTGAATCAATAACTTCTACGGTAAATCCACAAGTATTGGTATTTCCGTATTGATCTTCAAGGAAATAAGTTACTGTTGTAATTCCAACTTCATAAAACCGGCTTACTGCCCTTCCATCAAGCTTAATGGACTGAGAAGGGTCCAATATTACCTGAGTTATGGTATAACTCTCACCTGTTACCTGATTGTCAAATTCATAAGTAACAATCATTGTACCTTCACAACAGTTATCATCAAAAACGGGATGATTCCAGCTGACTACAGCACCGCATTCATTTTCATCATTTTCAACTAAAATGTCTGGTTGGTTGTATTCTTCAAGTAAGAGAATTTCCAAATCCCAGGAATTAACTGTTCCTGACGATCCATCTAAGGTATATAACTGAAGTATCCAGTCTCCACCAGACTCCTCTCTGTAAAATGATTTAAAAGGCTCCAGCGGTTGATAAGTAAATCCATTACCCAAAGGTCCACAGGGTGCATCCAAGATCAAATCATTTGCATAATCATCCAGACTTACCAGGACATCTGCCTGCATGGGGCAAAGATTATCAATTAAAATTACCTCAGTCCCTGTCGGACTTATTAGCGAAACCCTTAGCTGAGAGACATCCGCGATGGTTATGTCCAAATCAAATATTCTGACTTCTCCAACTGTTCCTGCGGGCACATTTACTACACTGATCTGATTGCAGCTTTCAGACTCAATTGGGAAACTGCCAAACTCGTAATACAGACTATCGTGCTGAGAACATATAGGTGCTTCAACATCTATTACATTTACTAATATCTGGCAGGTAGAAATATTTGCACCTTCTAACTGAAGGGAAGTCTGACCGCCATTGGGTATTGCAGTTACCAGCTGTGGATTCCACTCCCCGAAGCTTCCTTCAAAGCAGTCCGTAACCAATTGGAAATCCATTTCCTGAGAAATCCTTAGACCTGAAATCCTGATAAACTGATCGCCATCGAATAACCCATCATTTATGGTAAATTCATCAATCAGTCTACCTAAGAACTCAAACTGATAAGTAGCTTCCTGACCCGCAGGAATATTCTCAAATTCCCAGGTATAAACCTCCCCCACATTCAGGAATGTCAGATTAGGTATCATGTGCTCCTCTACGTCTGAACCTGAAATCCGCTTCAAGGTTGCACAGCTAACATCCACAACTGCGGGACCAAAATTCCCTATTTCAATTCCGCTGACTTCTCCGTCCTGTATTATTTCGGTTATCAATACTACAGGCTGATCATAGACTATGTATTCGAGCGTATTTAAGCCAACCGGGAAAAACTCTCCGCTTGCATCACCAAATCCTCGGAATTCGAGATCGCCATCCTCATTATAGACATAGTAAACCAATGCTGTATTATCTATACAGTTATCAGTAAAAAATACATTAAGTCCATCTACCTCAGCACCACAATCACCTATATCATTCATTGCCGTAACAATGTCCTGAGGACAAAACAGAACCGGTGGCTGAAGATCCTGTACCAAAACTTTAATCTCACAGGTATCCACATTTCCGACAGTATCGGTTGCTGTCCAGATAAGTGTAGTAAGACCAACCGGGAATCTGTCACCACTTGTCAGTCCCGTTTCATCAATTTTTTCCAATACAGGATTTGGATCACAATTATCAGCAATTAGAGGAAGAGAGAAATTCACATAGGCATCACAGAAATTAGACTGTGCATCATATACAATATTCGGTCTTGGGCAATTGAGGAAAACCGGAGCTTCTTCATCCAGCACCGTAATTACAAACTCAATGGTGTCCGAACAACCGAAAGCATTTGTCTGATTAGCAAAAATAGTAATAGGGAATTCCTGATTGGTTACAGCTACAGAGCTGAAAGCTTCAATAACTGCCCTTCCGTTAACAACCGGCTCATTTACTAGATCTACCCCACCAACAGCAGCTATACCAATAGTAGTAATTTCAATATCTCTATCGTCCAGATTGGTTAAAATCTCTATTTCATCGACAATATTTGCCGGACAAACCATAAAGTCACTAATACCCACCAATAAGGGTTGACAAGTCACTCTGATTGAGTTAGATGAGTTGAAAGTACATGCCTCCAAACCGACTGAGTATGTTAAAGTGTACTCTCCATCAAGTCCATCGGGATCAAATTGGAAATATTCATCACCGGAAAATGGTATTCCATCAGGATCGACAAAACTAACCCCTTCTCCAAACCAGCTTCCCCCGGTGTCTTCAGGATAAGAACCTCCGATATCTTCAAGCGATATCATTCCCTCCGGTATTTCATTTGAAGCACCTCCAAGCCAGACAGGTCCGGCATCACAGCAAATATCTCCACCGGTCCATTCCGGATCATAGGTTTCCACTCTGATTACCTGACTGTTTAGAGTAAAGCAACCTTCAATGGAAAGCAATGTCGTATCCACCTGTCCGTCGATGAAAAGTGCATAACCTACCCTTAAATATCCGTTGGATTCTCCGGGATAGAATATTCCATCCACTGTAATTATCCCCTCGTCATAAGGCATACCCTCATCCGGTAAAAAAGTTAAAACAACAAATTCACCAATAACATCATCTCCCAGTGTTCCAACCTCGCTATGTCCTATTGAAATGCCACCTGGAATGTCGATATTTACATAAGGAGAGAGATCGAATGAATCCTGAAATGGTCCTAGACATACCGGCGGTATATTCAGATTAATTATCATGCCATCGAAGAAACTCCTAACATGGACTCTGGAAATACAATCACTTGAATTTCCATCTGCATCTACAGCTCTTAAGGTAACTAGATTATCACCCACATCCGAACAATCAAAATCTACACTTTCAGAAAACACCTGGCCTGTTCTGCTAATTAGAATAGAGAGATCCTCAGGGCAATTGTCAGTAGTACCACCATTTAAAAAGACATGATCGCCATTCTCTTCAGCAAAAACAGTTCCCTGCCCCTGATTATCAAGCTGTATTTCAACATCGATGCAATTAACAACAGGTGCCTGTCTGTCAACAATAGTTATCGAAAATGTTTCCTCTAACTCAACATCTATATTGCCATCACCTGTGATATCTGCGATCAATGTATAGGTAATGACAGTTGTTCCCTTTTCAAAAATATTTCCATCCGGGAAATTGTGGACTCCAATATCAGTATCATTTGTGGAGACTACATTTCCACTTACGGGATTGGTGTAACTGTAGTTGATTGTAGTATGGCAGCCAATACCCCTAATTGCAGCAAGTCCGTTGACCACTCTGTCACACACCCCTGCATCTGTTTTAAAGGTCATATCATTGGGCACTACTAATGTTGGCACTTCATCTGTTATCACAACATTAAAATCACAAACTGTAGGATTTCCGTTACATCCAACAGCAACATATCTAACAGGGTACAAACCCAATCCCAATTCATCACCAGGGTTTGGACCAAATAAATGATAAATACCGGGATCAGTAATATTTGTTTCTGAAGAAAACACCAAATCTTCACCGGTACAACCTGAGAAAGCAACAGGTATGCTCCAGTTAGTTACAGCTTCACATCCCTGAAAGGTGTAGAAAATATAATCATCATTAGGACAATTTTGGAATTCCGGGACTGAATTGTCCAAAACTGCTATTTGGATATTTGACTCTGTCGAAAAAGCAACATCAACATTACATCCCGCTACCTTTAAAACGTCCTCTACTATCGGACCCACAATGGGTATAGATCCAATAGGAATAATATCTAATAAATCAAGTGACTCCGATACTATACCCCCACAGAAACTACTGGCAGAAAATGGCCATCCACCAACCACTTTGAGGGTCATATATCCTGTTTCACTCATTCGGTTTGGAAAACAAACTCTTTCGTTACTAACTCCAAATTCTATCTCCTCAATAACATCAAACACACCGATTCCCCTTGTATCTGCAGCGACATAGCCTCCACCACCATCACCTCCAGCTATAAATGATATGGCATCTAATACCAATTGACCTATAGTTCTGTTACAACTATTGCCCAGATTCCCAAATGGTTTGAAGTCAATTAGATTAATTCTTCTTCCAAAAACTTTGAAACTAAGTCGCAGCCTCCAATTCAAAATACTGCATATTACATTCATTCCCGGCAAACTACCAACTCTGGGTCCGCTTGCAACTGCATCGCCCAGTACCCCGGGTAAATTCAAGGTATAAAAGGCACACACTTCATCATCACTACAAAAGTAAAGGTTGTTTTCCGGGCTTAGGGAAGACACTACAATATCAGGTGTAGACAAGGATAACCACCTGCATGACAAAGTCAAAGCGGGATTGGTAGATATAGGACATAAATCCGGGGCCTCCTCTAATGGACATTGGGAAGAAAACAATACAGCTTCTCCACATCCCTGACCATCATTATAAATTAAGACGGATACGCAATAGGTCGACTGACATGGTTGAAAATTAGAACCAGGAAGTGTGTCACATTCAGTTGCCGGAGTAAATCCATCTTCCGTAAGGCAAATGGTATAAGTAACGCTACCGGGGTTTGTCGGTGCGGGTAAAAGCAAAGTGGCTGAATTACCGTCTCCGGTATAAGTTGGCAGAAAATCAGAATTGGAACTATTAACAGTTAACTGAGGATTATTTCCGGAACTTAGTCTGTTGTATGAAACCTCAACAGAATCTTGAGTTTGACAAATTGGTGCTCTAACTATTTCTGGATCTGTAAAATTAATCTCAAAAGTGGGTTTTACACTGAATGTTACTAAAAAATCTTGTTGAATAGGGTCAAAATTGCAAAAATCAGGGTCATAAGTCAAAGTATAACAACCTTCTTCAGCAGGAGTAAACTCTCCGTCCTCAATAATCTGCCCGTCCACCGTATATGTTCCTTCTACTACTACAAAACCATCCAGCATGTTTGAAAGAAAAATTGAATTCCCTTCCTCAATACAAGAAAAATGGTTGAAATTTAGTTCAGGAGCTTTGATCACATCCAGCAACAGATTCCTACCACTGGCACACATATCAGCTGAGACACGATGTAAATAAAAATCCTCCTGAGTACTCACTACATCATCGAAATCAATAATAAAAGTGTTGCCATCCATGGAAAAGCCCGGAGGCAAATCAACCGGCCCTAAAGAAAAATCCGGGTTACCCGAAATAAAGACTCCACTACTCAGATTTATTGACTGAGAAGCATTAATACATAAAACCGAATCTGAAAAAATAGACGGCCAATCAGGCAAATCAGGATAATTATCACATTCATAAGTCGGACTGCTAATTAATTCTCCGCTACATCCATCAATTGCAGTAATTGAAAAACTCATCCCATGTATAGCAAATACCGGCAAGTAATAATCCCCATTGTTGATTCCTGATGGGCAACCCGAACCATCACACAAAATAAATGGAGTATTAGCCGGTATTGGCAAACCGTTTTCAGCATGGAGATTGGTACCAAAAAACACCCGAGGATCAGCCGTTGCATCCGAAGGAATATTGCGAATTACAGCATAATTTCTATAGGCACCGTCTAATTCATCAAAATCAGAGTCATTTAAACAGATACAGGATGTAAGTATTTCCAAATCAACCCCCTCGACCTCAATCATTATTGATGCCTCAACCGGACAGTTATTTACCAGCGCAGTCACTGTAATTTCATGAGTGCCTTTACCTGCCGTTTCAGGATCAAATGTCCCATTGGTTGCGTTTGTTATTCCGGGGCCACTAAACACTATATCACTGATGTCATTCGGCGTGCCCCCTGATTCATGTGTGATTTGAAAATCAAAATTATTCGCACAAACACTTACGCTTGAGGGGGGATCTACAAACTCCACAGTCGGCTCAACGACTGTTACATTCGAAGTACACTCTCCCGCATTACCAGACCCATCTGTAACAGTGAGTGTTACAGAAATAATTTGACCAGCATCACCACAATCAAAAGTATTCTGACTTAATTGCCTGTCCGCAATAGTACAATTATCCGTTGATCCATTATCAATTTGATTGGCATTAATAGTGACACTACCATTTGCTCCAAGACTCACAGTTATATCCTCACAAAATGCATCAGGCTCCGTATCGTCTTCTACAGTAACTACAGCTATACAATCTGATGTCTGACCTAAGGTGTCTGTCACAGTCAGTGTTACATTATTTGGTCCCAAATTACTACAATTAAAATTGGAAGGATCAACAGAAAGTGATTCAATAACATGAACAGCGTTTGAACCATCATCAACCTCCAAGGCAGTCAGATTGTAATTCCCATTCAGATCTAGCGAAACTGAAATATCCATACAACTAGCCACGGGTTCTTGGGCATATAAATTATAGGAAAAAAACAGAAAAATAACGGAAATCAAAAAATAAGAGTAGAAATTATTCATGGGGCAGGATAATTTTATAAATAATATGGCTAATTTTAAAATATAAATCTTTATATTTATTACTGAATAGAAAAGATCCTATTTTCAAGCTCAAAAATAATGAACATAAATTAAAACTGGTAAAACAAAAAGAATAAAATCCTGTTAATTTTTGAATATAACAAAATTTTATATATAAATAACTATCAATGAGTATGCTCTGAAAAAGCCTTTTAGAATATTCACATCAATCAATATAAATAATAATTCCTCGATTTTCAAAATATTTTCAGAGATATCTAGTGAAAAAACGACTAATAAACTGAATTATACCAAATAAAAATTAACATCATAAATAACATAGGAACTAAGTACATGACAAAAAAATAAAAATCATTAAAAAGAAAATCTTTTATGGGGACAAAATTAAGTGAATTTCAATTTGTTGAAAAGCTTTTGATACCTGACAATCAGATTGATATAGTATTTCTCCACTTAGCTTTGGTGATTGTTTTTCTCTCAAAAATTAACAACTTCTTCGCGAATTCTCTGTGACCTCTGTCACGCTAAAGGCGTGATAAACTAACTCTACGGTGAATATTTTCAAAAACAGCAAAGAGCTCAAAGGAACGCAAAGATTAACGCAGAGATACACTTTTAAGGTACCCTGCCAAGTCCCTTACAAAGCAAATTCACTATTCATTTTCACTTTTTGTCAAGTACAAAGATATAGGAATTGCTACATATTTGCTTTTTTTAGGATAAATAATAAGAATAATAAATTGATTCCCGTCTTAGTAAATCAAATTTGAATTTGAAATCAATAAACTAAGTAAATGGTAAAAATCCAAAAAGCATATTAGCAGTAGTACAAAAATATAAGCAATATAAAAGATGAAATAAAGTATAATATAAATTTACACAAAAAGGTTGTATCTTGTGGTCAAAAATAAGCCATGGGAAGATCAGTATTAAAAGTAAAGGGATATACATCCGATCAAATCAAAGCCCTTATCAAGAAAGAAGACAAATACAAGGTTGGAATACGTTTGTATGCAGTTTATCAGGTGTCTATAGGGGTTTCTAGCAGAAAGCTTGAAGAGATTTATCAAATCAGTTTTAAACAAATTACAAATTGGGTTCACCGATTCAGGTCTGAGGGAATAGATGGACTATTTGACAAATCTGGAAGAGGCAGGAAGTCACGATTGTCGGATGACCAGAAAAAGGAATTACTAGAAATTGTTTTAAATGAATCCCCGACAAACTACCAATACAATACAGAGACATGGACTGGTCCACTAGTAATGGAATTGATCAAAAAGAAGTATGGTATACCCTACCAGAAGGCACAAGTGTATAACATATTAAAGAGATTAGGATTGACCTACCAAAGAGCGAAAGGATTTTATCCTGAGGCTGATTTGGAAAAGAAAAAGGAATTTAAGGAAGGGTTAAAAAAAACTGTTGAAAAGTCCTGATGTAACGGTCTTACTTTTTGAGGACGATTTTTTTTTAGCAATTACAGCTACAACTTCATATAAATGTGCAAAGAAGAGTAGGCAACCAAAGGTGGCATGTAAGCAGCGAGGTAGAGAAAGCAAAACAGCGATGGGAAATTACAATTACATCACAGGTCAGATAATTGTTACTTTTTATGACAGAGGTAATTACCAGTCCTTCAAAAAACACCTAAAAAGGTATTATACATCTACAAAGATCATTCAATAATAATTATTATAGTAGATAATGTTAGGTTTCATCATGCTAAGATTTTAAAGAAATGGTTGTTAAATCAGCCTTAGCTTGAGATCGCTTACTTGCCACCTTGCTCACCAGAGTTGAATCCGGAAGAAAGATCATGGTGGTATATGAGAAAAAAGATTACACATGATCGTTGCTTAAACCCTATCAAAGATCGCATGATTGAATTCTGAAAAATTTCTTCTCACTTTCAAAAACCAAAATTTGAATTGATTGGAGTTTGTGTACTTAATTATTAGGCTTTATATAAAAAATTAAGAATCTGAGTTTTAAGTATTTTCTCTATTAGTTGATTTGCTTTTGTGTAAGTAAACACCTGCGCCATCAGCGGGAAATAAACACGCTTGAATTTGTATATTTCCCACAAATTAGAGTTTACCTAGCCGAAGATACGGCTGATTTACTGCGCTGATTCCGGAGATTTTTTAATTAGTATTCTCTAATATTTGATTAAAAGTGACAATAATTACACTCCAAAAACACCTAATTATGGATACTCTATTGATGATTTCTAATTTTTGTCATGAACTTAGATCAATAAACTAAACAGTTAGACATACGGATCAAATAATTCCGCATCCTCCAGATAATCCAGAATAAGATCAATATTTTCAAAGGATTTTAAACCTGTTTTCTCTTCATTCGTGCCACTAAAGGTAAGACCGGGGAGTAACTCGAGTTTTTTAATATTAGCAATGCTATCAGGTCGGAAAGCAGCATTAAGGAATATTTGTTGAAGTTGAAGCAGCTCATTGAGTTGATCCGGATTTATCAATTCAAAGCCGAAGGGATCCAATCCTGCTGCAGCAAAATTCAAATCAAAAGCAACAACTTGATGAGCTTCTTCTTCAATGATGGTTCTTATTTCTTCAAACCGAGATTCTTTCTGCATTACTAACTGACGGATGACTTTAAAATCACTCAGTCTTTGGATGTCGTCTCTGTTAAAAAAGTGGGGAATTTGGATGTATTTTAAATTGAGTAGCTCTCCTAAATGGATCATCTGATCTGCTTCAGAGTGGCCAAACTCACCTGAAAATTCAACGCCATCCACCCATTCAGTTATGGCACTAACAGCTTCCGGTCTGATAAATTCTTCTGTGTCGGGATCCAGATGAAAGCCAATGATTGCTGCACCTCTAGCTGAAAAATAACGCGCATCAGTTAGGTGTTTGACTTTGGAGGCTTTAATAAGAACCATAAATCAAATTTTAAATAAAAACAGCCGCGATTCGGGGGGAGAACCGCAGCTGAAAGTTTAACTCAATCCATAATCATAAAAAAGATGGATTATTAATTATTTAACCTAAAAAACTAAACTATAAAGAATTACTCTTCGATAACCTCGAAATTAACCACGCAACTTACTTCTGGATGAAAGTTGATATTTGCTTGGTAGGTTCCGAGATTTTTAACTTCTTCTTGGATAGTGATTTTCTTCCTATCAACCTCCAAACCTAAGGTATCCTTGATAACCTGAGCAATCTGAATGTTGGTAACAGATCCAAAAATCTTGCCACTTGTTCCAGCCTTAGCACCAATCTTAAGCACTTCGGTCTGGATTTTATTAGCCATTTCTTGGTATTCACCTACTTTTTTAGATTCTCTGAGACCATCTTGTTTTCTAAGATGATTCAGTTTGGCCAAATTGGTTTTATTGGCAATAATTGCCATGCCCTGAGGAATAAGGTAATTTCTACCATAACCTGATTTTACAGTAATCAGTTCATGTTTGTCCCCCAGATTCTCTATATCTTGCAAAAGGATTATTTCCATTTTTCAAAAATTTGATGTTGTCAAAAAAGATGTTTAATAAAAACTGCTTACTTAAGTTGATCAACCAAGTAAGGCAGCATTGCCAAATGTCTGGCTCTCTTTACAGCTACTGCTATTTTTCTCTGGAATTTCAGAGAATTGCCTGTAATTCTGCGGGGAAGCAATTTTCCCTGCTCGTTTACAAATTGTAGTAAAAAGTCTGGATCTTTATAATCAATATATCTAATCCCATACTTTTTAAAGCGGCAATACTTCTTTCTATTTTGACCTATTTTAGGATTGCTAAGAAATTTGATATCGTCTCTTGATGCCATGATTTTTTCTTTTTAAAAGTGAACTATTCTTCTTCTTGATTCGCAACTGCATCTGCAGCAACACTGACAGCGGCAAGCTCTTCCTTGGCAGCTTTTACTTTTTGGATGACCTCTTTTTCATCCGCAACTGCTTCAGGAGCTTTTTCTACCTTGGTCTCTTCGGCTTTTTCTTCTTCCTTTTTACGGTTACCTATAAGACCATTTCTCTTGTCTTCATTGTACTTCACTCCAAATTTATCCAGTGAAGTAGTAAGAAAGCGCATGACTCGCTCGTCACGTCGCAATGATAGTTCCAGTTTGTCGATAAAAGACGGGGACTCAAGTTTGAATTCTACACAATAATACACTCCCGAATTTCTTCTTTTAATAGGATAAGCTAATTGTCTTAATCCCATTTCTTCGGTGTGAACTATTTCACATCCTTCATTTTTGAGCATTTCCTGATATGTCTGAAGAGTTGATTTGATCTCTTCATCAGACAAAACCGGATCTACGATAAATGTTGTTTCGTATTGGCGCATTCGACCCAATTTTAATAGTTAAAAAATAAATTAGAACATACTTTTTAAACACAGTATAAAGACTATCCTAAAAACAAAAAGTCTTACACCTGTTTAAAAAGGGATGCAAAGGTAAGAAATTTTTAGTAATTGCAAGCTATACACTATATTTTTTTACTCCAATTTCCTCCAAAATAACTGTAGCAATAATTCCAAAACAATTCAAGCTGAAGGATCATCACCTAATTAATTCTGATTTTAGCCTCTAAAAAACCTCAAAACCATATATCAAAATCCTACTTTTTATCAAATTCCAATATAAACAATATTCGTTTTTTTATGTTATATCCCTTTGAACATACATAAAAGAATAAAATCCCAAAATTATTTCAATTTTCTTGGTTTTTTGATTTCCTTTTGTTATGAAGGACTAAGGGAGATTGGATTTTTTATTTTGGGTTTTTATCACAACTTGACTAAAAGTACAAATCATTAATATGAATAGTGAAGTCAAAAATCATGTTGCATGAATAAGACCATAGTGCTGAAATACGGAGGAAATGCCATGATTGACGAGAAGATTAAGGATCAACTGATAAACAACATTTGTCTTTTGCAGGGTAAGGGTCATCAGTTGGTTATGGTACACGGGGGTGGTCCTTACATTGCAAAAGCTCTGGAAAAAGCCAATGTCGAAAGTGAATTTATAGATGGTCAGCGAAAAACTTCTGATGAGGCATTAGAATACATAGAAATGGTGCTCAAAGGAAAACTCAATGGACATTTGGTAAGTCTCATTAATGCCAAAGGGAAAAAGGCAGTCGGCCTTTCCGGAAAAGATGGAAACCTGATCGTCGCCAAAAAAAGATATCACCTCCAAAAAATCAATGGGGAATTCAAAACCGTTGATTTAGGTCATGTGGGTGAGGTAGCCGAAGTAAACGTAGATTTGGTCAATGTTCTCCTCAAAAATGATTTTATGCCTGTGATTACCTGCATTGCAGCTGATGAATTGGGAAATACCTACAACATCAACGGTGATAATTTTGCAGGACATCTTGCAGGTGCCATACAATCAGACACCTTTATTCTGATGACTGACGTGGACGGCCTACTTATGGATATTGAGGATCCCCATTCTATTATCAGGCAGATCAAACTTGATGAGGTCAAAAAACTCATAGATCAGGGCATTATAAAAGGGGGAATGATCCCAAAGCTTGAAGCCTGTAAAACTGCCCTGGCGACTGGTGCCAACTCAGCTCGCATCATTAATGGCACAAAACCACAAATGTTATTGAATATTTTTAACGGAAAAAGTGAAGGAACAGAAATAATAAAGTAAATGGAAAAGAATCACAAGACTAACTCATATTATCATCAATTGGATCAGGAGTATTATCTGCCTGTATTCAAAAGATTTCCTCAGGCTATGCAGAAAGGAGAAGTCTGTTGGCTTTGGGATGTGGAAGGAAAGAAGTACCTCGATACACTGGCGGGAATTGCCGTCAACACATTGGGTTATCAGCATCCCGAAATGCTAAAAACCATTCGTGAACAGTCAGAGAAGCTGTTACATATCTCCAACTTTTTTGTCAGTCCTGAACAAGTTAAGCTGGCAGAAAAACTTTCAGAAATAAGTAAAATGAGTCGTCTATTTTTCACCAATAGCGGAGCTGAATCCGTAGAAGGTGCCATTAAAGTAGCGAGAAAATATGCCCACTCTAAGGGAAAAGATGGAACCATTGTTTCATTCAGTCAATCCTTTCACGGAAGAACCATGGCTACTATAGCTACCGGTCAGAAAAAATACCAAAAGGGATTTGATCCCATTCCGCAAGGATTTGCTCAGGCAAAATTTAATGATTGGGAATCTGTGAAAAAAGTAGCAGATAAAAACATAGCTGCCTTCTTAATCGAACCCATTCAGGGAGAAGGGGGAATCAATCCGGTTGACAAAAACTTTCTACAAAAACTGAAAGCGTTTTGTGATCGCAATGACAATCTGCTCATCTTTGATGAAGTGCAAACGGGCATTGGCCGAACAGGAAAATGGTTTGCCAAAGATCACTATCAGATTGAACCCGATATTATGACTTTGGCAAAAGGGCTTGGCGGTGGAATCCCGGTAGGTGCAATCGCTTGCAATGAGAAGGTGGCGGAAGCTGTTGACTTTGGCGATCACGGTACTACTTTCGGGGGCAACCCACTCGCTTGTGCGGTAGCCCTAACTGTAATTGATGTCATAGAAAAAGAAAAACTGCTCGAAAAAGTACAGCAAAATGGAGATTGGTTCAGACAAGAAATTAAAAATCTTCATGCGGACGAAATAAAGGAGGTCAGGGGATTGGGATTGATGACAGGAATAGAATTGCATTTTGAAGCCAAAGATCTTGTTATGGATATGCTTGAAAATGGAGTGATCGCCAATGCAACTGCCGGAAATGTAGTGCGAATGGTCCCTCCTTTGATCATCAGTAAAGAAGAACTGACCATTGCGCTTGAAACTTTTAAAAAGTCATTACAAAAAATAAAAACTGCCCATGTCCAATAAAAAAGTCGCCATTATAGGAGCCACCGGATACACGGGATCAGAACTAATCAGATTCCTTCATCATCACCCGGAAGCTGAAGTCAGCCTGATTACTTCAGAAAGTAGAAAAGGTGAAAAACTATCTGACGTCCATCCCTTTTTCAATGGTTTTACAGATCAATTACTTCATCCTGCATCAGCAATAGAAGATCACTCGGTGGACATTGCCTTTCTGGCCTTACCTCACGGAGTTTCCATGGAATATGTGAAAAAATTCAAGGATTTGAAAATCCCTATTATTGATCTCTCAGGAGATTTCCGTTTAGAAACCCCTGAAATCTACGAGAAGTGGTACAATAAAAAACACACTTACACAGCAGGTTTTGAAAAGGCGGTTTACGGATTGCCGGAGCTTTACAGAAGTGAAATACCTTCAGCAGAAATTATTGCCAATCCGGGTTGCTATCCAACTTCTGTTATCCTCGCTCTTGCACCTTTAGTTAAAGAGGGATGGCTAGATACAGATTTTATTATAGCTGACAGCAAATCGGGTGTTACAGGTGCAGGTATAAAAGCCAGTGCAGTCAACCAATTTTCAGGAGTGAATGACAATTTTAAAGCTTACGCCATCAAAACGCACCGGCACTCTGCAGAGATAGGAGAGAAACTAAGCTTGGTCTCCGGAAAAGATTTAAAAGTACAGTTTACCCCTCACCTCATACCTGTGGACAGGGGTATTCTCTCCACTGTTTACGGTAAATCTAAAAATCCCGGCATTTCGGAGCAATCGCTAAGGGAACTATTTGAATCTTTTTACAAAGGTGAACCTTTTGTAAAAATTGGTGATACAGCACCCACTTTAAAAGAAGTAAGGGGAACCAACTTTTGTAAAATATTCTGCACCTATGACCAGAATACGGGAAATATCATTATCATTTCCGTAATCGACAATCTGGTAAAAGGTGCAGCAGGTCAGGCCATTCAAAATATGAATCTTTTATTTGGATGGGACGAAACGAGTGGACTTAATCAAATACCTCTAAATCCATAATCTGAGAAGAAAATGATAAAAAATATAACCAATGTAAGAGGCATCAAATGCTGGGGAGCTCATTCCGGGGTTAAATCTCTAAGGAGAGACCTCGCCATCATTTACTCTGAAGTACCGGCAAGCGCAGCAGCAGTTTTTACGCAAAACAAAGTAATCGCTGAGCCAATCAAGCTATCAAAAAAGCACATGAAAGATGGTATTATTCAGGCAATTGTTATCAATGCCGGTAATGCCAATGCATGCACGGGAGACGACGGCTACAAGGGAGCAGAAGCAATGGCTTCAACTCTGGCGGAAGAGCTGAATATTGAGAAAGAACTGGTATTGGTTGCTTCTACAGGCTTGATAGGCAAACCATTTCCTACAACTGAGATAGTAAACGGCATAAGGGAAATCACGCCTAAATTATCAAAAAAATCCAGTGCAGGTTCATTTACTGCCAACGCTATTTTAACTACCGATACTTTCCCCAAAGAGGGATTTACTGAATTTGATCTGGAAGGCTATGAGATCAATATTGGCGGCATTGCAAAGGGCTCGGGCATGATTCACCCCAACATGGCCACAATGCTGGCATTTATAGTTACCGATGCAGCTATTGAACCAAAATTACTTCAGCAGACTGTCCGAGAGCTAGTGGACGATACCTTTAATATGATTACTGTTGATGGGGATACCTCAACCAACGACATGGTTGCTGTTCTGGCAAATGGTAAAGCCGGAAATGACCTCCTGAAGTCAAAAAAAGATGCCGGATATAAGACTTTCAGACAAGAACTAAAAAACATGATGACCCATCTCAGTAAGCTGATCGTTTCTGATGGTGAAGGTGCTTCAAAGTTTATCCAATACGAAGTCATCAATGCTCCGGACAAAAAAACAGCCAAAAAAATAGTCAGATCGGTTTCAGATTCGACTTTGGTAAAAGCCGCAATGTTTGGCAGAGATCCCAATTGGGGAAGAATATTGTGTGCGGCCGGCAATGCCGGGGTCCCTTTTGATTATACTAAAGCTAACTTGTACTTGGGAGATGAAAACCAGCAGTTTAAGGTTTTGGAAAAGGGAGTTCCTCAAAATTATGATAAGAATTATATGAAAAAATTGTTGAGAGAGTCCCATATTTACGTTCGCTTGGATTTAAATGATGGCAAATCTAAAGCAGTTGGCTGGGGCTCAGACCTCACGACCGATTATGTTATGTTCAATTCCGTTTATACTACATGATATCTATTTAGAAAAATAAAAAAAACACAATAATGGCAAATTGTTTCGCACTCATGGGATGGAGTCTTCCCGTGATAGAGAGTATGCAGAAAACCGGAAGACCCTTTGTAGTGGTCTCCTTTCCGGACTTTGAAAATTATGCAAAAGAGCATGGAATTCCATTTCTTCCTTACCAGTTAAATGAATGGAGTGATACTTCCAATTCCCTGGACCTGGCAGAAAAACTAAAGCCTTTTAATGTAGATGTAGCTGTTCCCCTTTTTGAAGAAACAGTAGAATGGGCAGGAGCATTAAATTCCATTTACAGAAATGACCCAAGAGTGCTCAATAGGGCATTTTTATTCAGAAATAAAGCGATGATGAAGCGGAGGGCACTCATAGGAGGACTCAGGGTTGGATTGTTTGAGGAGGTGCATAATAAAGAGGGAGTAAAGGCTTTTATGAAAAGGCTCAATGAAGCCAATCTGCAGTTAGATGGAGAAGAGGACAGTTGGGTCCACATCAAACCTTTTGCCGCAGCAGGTACAGTAGGTCATCGTCTGCTCAAATCAATGGATGATATTGACGAAAAATGCGAAGACGGGGACTTTCCCTGTCTGGCTGAAAGCCATCTGTCAGGACACGAATTCTCATGCGAAGCTTTTATCCACAAGGGGAAAATCCGCTTCTTGAATATCACGGAATACGTTCATTTGGGCTACTCCAATTTTATTCCCGAAGGACATCATCTGGCTTCAAAAAGGCAGTTGATACACGACCATGTGCAAAAAATGGTGGATATTTTCGGCATTGAATATGGAATGGTCCACCCGGAGTGGTTTTTAACAGAAAAAGACGAACTCAATTTCGGTGAAACTGCCTGTAGAATTCCCGGAGGTCACATACTGGAACTCTGCTCTAAATCCTATGAGTTTGATGCCTTGGCAGCCTTTGTCATTTGTCACGACCCAAATGCTACGGAAGAAGAACTCAATGAAATTTTTCCTCCTGCCGATTTCAAACCGAAATACTACCACGGCAATGTGATGATTTATCCACAGAAAAAAGAGTTTTCCAAGCTCGTCATCCCGGAGCAATTGAATAATGAACCTTATTTTGAGAACCACAATCTGGTTCCTCCACTTACCACTCAAAAATTAAGTGGAGACAGGGCCGGTTTTGGCAACCATTTTGGAACCATCAATTTTAGGGGTGAAGATCCAGACAAAATGCGAGACTTACTTCTGGAATACGAAAAAGTAGATTTTTACATATAAAAGCGGGAAAAAGCTGATGAATAGTATTGCAGATAATTCTGTAGAAAGTTTTGAGCGGAATCTGGAGGAGTTTCTTACCTCTACCTCATTAACGCGACAGGATAAAGCCTCCCGTCTATTGAGTCAAATTGATCAGTTGCTCCAAAACATAGAGGGCTTCCACTATCTTTATGAAAAAACGCCACTATTAATCCAGAATGGAATTTTTGACAATACCCCCTGGGCAGAAGCAGATAAACTTGTACCGCACTTAGTTAAGGGTACGTTGCGGGCAGGTCATCCTTCATCAAGCTATGAAGTCATATCTGAACTGCGACTTTTGGCCATTGCAGAAAACCACCTGACAGATAGCACATTGGATGCTGAATCTGCCGCCGAATTTCTGGAAGAAGTAGTGGTTCATAATCTAGAGTTTGCATTCAAAGAGCTTACAGAAGTCTCAAGGGAAACCATGTCAGAAAAGGAAGTAAAAAAAGCTCACCTCCTGATTGGCTACCTAATGAAAAGAATACCCCTGCAAAATGTCAAAAACAAGTTGATTGAGGAGGTGGAATTGAGTTGCGCCCAAAGACCTGTACTGACCAAAAAGACTAGGGAATTGATCGGGTTCTTACACAATAAATTTGATGTCCCGGATCAGCTCTTTTCTGATGACCCCATTTCGCTTTATGTAAACGCAGTTTATCACCCATCAACGGGCTCTGTTGCCCATACAGCGATAGATGATTATTCGAAATTTCTGGAGACAGCGGATGAATCAGCATTAAAAAAAGAGGCTGAGGAGATGGGTTACCACATGCTAAAAACCGGCTTGGTAAGTCATCATCATGCCTTGCTTTTGGTTAAACTTGTCCGTGACCATCCCGATCTGGTGCACCTTTGCCTAGCTTTAGGGGAAACAGGTATTGCAGAATGGAATACCTACCGGAAACTCATCTCCGACATCATCCTTGAGAATGTTACTGTTGAAAATTTCCAGTGTATCTATGGTTTTCATCGCATGCTAGAGCGATCTCTTTTTTCGAGAAGACCCATCCGAATTGGAATAGAAAATCTCAGAAAAATACAAATCAATCCTCAGGTTGAAAAGAGGATTTTGAAAATACAAGGCAACAAGATTAGCAACACCACGGCTCTGCAGTACCTGATAGGAGGTGTGGTTAAAATTCTGGGCCAACCTCTTGGAGTAAGACAGGGAAACAACCCCACCTGTCAGTCTGCAAGAGGGATAAGCATCTGGAGTCAGCATGCACCCACTAAACTTATCGACATTGTCATCAGAGTAGCCACCCGTAATAATCTCGTGGTGCGGTTTGAAAACACTGAGATCAACTCCAATTTATTGAAAAAAGGGTTGATGGACAAATTGGACTACAATCTCGATGTCGTTTCAGTGGTGTTGGTACCTCACTTGGATAAGATTTACAATGAGATGATGTTAAAGTCTATGGGAAGAGGTGAAGACCCACACAAATGGGTTAATCCGGCCATGTATGGACAATGGATAAGAGTCGGCTTTAAATCGGCATACGATTACCTGACCAATAGCATCAACAACTTTGGGTTATTTACTCGCACCTTTTACGCTGCTTTTCACCCCCATTACAATGGCAACCGTAGAATGATTTATCCCAATCCTGTAGGTATCATTATCACTAACAGTAAGGCAGAAATGGTGGGATTCCACGCTGTCTCACTACTTAGAATTAAAGAAGACGCAAGTGGAACAGTCAGGGCTTATTTTATGAATCCCAACAATGAGGGTCGCCAAAACTGGGGGCAGGGAATTCGTCCCACTGTTAGTAAAAATGGAGAAAGACCGGGAGAATCTTCCTTACCCGTAGATCAGTTTGCATCCAGATTGTATGCCTTTCATTACAATCCACAAGAAATACCCGATTATTTACAAAATGTGGAAGAAGAAAATATCAAACAAATTATTCAACTAGCCCGGCAAAGCTGGGGAAAATCTTATAACTGGATATAACAATTTACAGATGGTAAAACACTCCTCGAGAATAGAACTCAGCCAATCGGCACTGAAAAAGAACATCAATTTTATCAGAAAAAAAATCGGGGAGAAAGCAGTTATCTCCAGCGTAGTTAAGGCCAATGCCTATGGTCATGGAATAGATCCTTTTGTAAAAATGGCTGAAAAAGCAGGGATCAACCATTTTGCTGTAGCCTCTGCCTTTGAGGCGGAAAAAGTCCTTGGAGTGAAGTCAGCCTCCTCATCGGTAATGATTATGGGGATACTTTATGAACAGGATTTCGAATGGGCGGTCATTAACGAGATAGAAATATACGTCTTCAATTACGAACGTCTCGAGCAATTAAAAAAGGTTGCAGAAAAACTATCTAAGCAGGTAAAAGTACATCTCGAAGTAGAAACCGGTGCCAACAGAACAGGAATACCATTTAAGGACTTCAGTAAAAGTTTAACCTACTTAAAGCGAAATAAAAAACACCTGGAATTTACCGGATTGTGTTCACATTTTGGGGGAGCTGAGACTTATGCTAACAAATTCAAAATAGACAAACAGCACAAAATTTTTAAAGAACTAAATGCCATTTGCAAAAAGAAGAAATTTCTCCCAAAATATCGACATATCGCTTCTTCAGCAGCATCTTTAATGTACAGTGATACCGTTTGCGATTTAGTGAGAGTTGGTGTAACACAATACGGATTCTGGCCAAGCCCTGACGTTTATTATCATCACCTGCAGGAGGTAGGCAAACTCGCGGACAATCCCCTCAGGAGAATCATCAGCTGGAAAACTGACATTATGGATATCAGAGAAGTTGAAGAGGGTGAGTTTATAGGATATGGAACAGCTTATCAGGCCACTCAATCCATGAGGATTGCCGTTCTGCCACTGGGTTATTCAAATGGTTATCCACGGGCGCAATCCAATCGGGGATATGTACTCATCAGGGGGAAAAAAGCGAGAATTACCGGACTTATCAATATGAATCTGTTCATGGTTGACATCAGTCATATACCTGATGTTAAGGTAGGGGACGAAGTAATATTGGTTGGAAGGCAAAAGAACAAATCGATTAATATAGCATCCTTTACTCAGGTAACTCAACTGCTGAATAATGAAATGCTCAGCAGATTACCTTCAGACATCCCGAGAAAACCGGTACGATAATACTAAAAAAACTACCTATGCCCCCAATCAAATTGAGCAAGACCTTTAACGGCTTCCGTCAGCAGACTGATGCTGTTTAGAACATCATTTTCTGACACCATTTCAATGGTTTGATGCAAATATCTTGTGGGTATAGAAATTGCACCGGCGATTGATCCTCCCCTACCGTATTGTTGTATTGCGGCGGTGTCTGTTCCCCCTGCAGGAAGAATTTCAGACTGCCATTGAATTTCATTATTTTCGGCAACAGACTTGAGGTATTCGACCATACGATAGTCGGCAATAGCAGTTCCGTCGATTATTTTAATCGCTGTACCTTTTACAACTTGTTCGCAATCAAAGTCCCTGTGCACACGGCAAGGGTTGGCACATAGTTGTTGCAAAAAGAACTTTAAAGCTGAAAATATCGTTTGAAATATGATTTAAATCATTAAAATTATGATATCAATAGTTGGAACATATCAGAATGGCAATTTGAAGCTTGACAAAGAATACATATCAAAAAGTCCTGTGAAAGTAATAGTAACTTTTCTAGAAGATATACAAAGCAAATCTGAAAACGGACTTTCCTTGGCAGACTTTTCCTTTTCAAAAAGCCAAAAAAATCTTCAAAACTTTAAAGGGTCATTTGCGAATACCGTAATTGATGAAAGACGTATAGAATTATGAAAATATATTTAGATACGTCCTCCCTATTCAAACTATATCACGAAGAAGAAGGGACGAAAGAACTTGAATTGCTGTTCTCGCAAACTAAAATAACTCATGTTTACTTATCAGAAATTACCAAAGTTGAGTTTAGTTCAACAATTTGGAAACGAGTTAGAACCAGAGACATCTCTGAAAAACAAGCTGAAGTAACCTTATCATTGTTTGAAAAAGATTTTGCAAAATATTACTTTGTAACAACTAATAGTTTGATTTTAGAACAAGCACGAAACTTGATAACAAAGTATGGAAAATAAGGCTTAAGAACTTTAGACAGTATTCAACTCTCAACTTGTATAGCTTTGACAAAAGAAGTAGAAATCTTTTTTACTGCTGATAAGCTCCTGCAAACTTTGATAAATAAAGAGGGCTTACCAACAAAAATGCCAAAACAATAGCGTTTAGCATTAAATGACATGTGATCACGCAAAGGTAGGATTAACTACAGCTAATTTAACGCCTACTGGCAAATTCTACCCTGTCTTTATGAAGTACAAGAATTTGGCTTGGACAAACTACCTGTGTTTCCAATCAAATTGATCAAGACCCCCCGTTCCATCTTGGATCGCAATTATTGTCAATGCCAAACTACCTGTGTTTCCAATCAAATTGATCAAGACCTTTAACGGCCTCCGTCAG
>RECS01000033.1 GCA_007693915.1 Saprospirales bacterium
ATTATAGCCGACAGTTTGGCTTTGCAGTAGAAATTTTGTGAATAATCCGGGCTAGAGTCCCATTCAAAAGACGAGATAGGGTTTTGAAACTCCTGCAGGTTATTGAGCAAATCTAAAAGTATGCTGAAGGGTTCGCTTTTCTCCGGCTCTTGCCTTTTCTGAAATCATCAGTAAGCTTTCCTAATCCCTCACCAATTCATTAATCATTCCATTGAAAATAGGGTAGTGGAAGGGAAATACTGAGAACCAATATAATCGACCTGCTACTCCCAGTGGACGAAATAGAGCAGTTTGAACCAATTGGAGTTGGTTTCCACGTCCTTCAATCTTGAACTCCAGCCAGGCTTCACCGGGTAATTTCATTTCAGCGAAAAGTAACAATCTTCCTTTTTCTCTGTCAGCGACAATCACTCTCCAGAAATCAAGAGCATCTCCAGGGTGAATTTCCGTTGGATGAGTACGACCTCGCCTCAATCCGATACCTCCACTCAATTTGTCCAGATGACCACGGATTTTCCAAAGCCAATTGGCATAATACCAGCCATTTTTCCCACCAATAGACCAGATTTTATCGAGTATGGCTTCTTTTTTATCCTCCTTGATGATCCTGTTTTTTTTATCCTTATAGACCCCGAATTCTGGGAGCTCTGCATATTGAGTAATGTCCTCAGCCTTGGCTCCGGAAGCAGAATATGCATCTTTCCAGCTACTGAGTACCATATTTTGACCGATGCTTTGAAAAGCCAACTCAACCGCCTTTTCATAGGGGATGAGAACTATACCCAACTCCTCCGCCAATTTATTCTCATTCGCAACTACATCAACCTTCATGCTGCTGACCAGATTTACGGCAAGACTATAAGAAGTGGAGGTTATGAAATACAACCAATAGGAAGACAGCCGGGGAGTCATAACGGGTACGGTAAAAATCCAACGCTTTAATCCCCTGACTTTTGCATATTTTAGAAGTATTTCGCGATAGTTTAGTATTTCCTCTGATGCGATGTCAAAAGATCTATTGTAGTACTGCTCCTTGCCCAGTACCCCGCAAAGGAACTCTATTACGTTACGTATGGCTATAGGCTGTGTTTTGGTGTTCACCCATTTCGGAGCTACCATGACAGGTAATTTTTCTGCCAAATCTCTGATGATTTCAAAAGATGCACTACCTGAGCCAACAATAATACCGGATCGCAGGACAGTAGCCGGAACTTTACCTGAGGATAGGATTTTCTCTACATTTTTTCTGGATCGAAAATGAGTGGAAAGCTTCTCTGCATTAACTATACCGCTGAGGTAGATGATTTGCTTGCAACTGGTATTCTCGATCAGTTGTACAAAGTTCTCTGCAGTTTGTTTCTCCTTTTGTTCAAAATCGCCTCCGCTGCTCATAGAGTGGATTAGGTAAAAGGCAACATCTAAATCCTTGGGTAGATAGGTCCCTTTATCTACTTTTCCAAAATCCAGTTGGATGATATGACTATCTGGTATTTTATGTTTATTCCTAAAACGCGCAGGGTCCCGGACTACACAAAATAATTCATGACCTAGTTCAAGAAGAACAGGAATAAGTCTTTGGCCAATGTAGCCATTCGCTCCGGTTAGGATAATTTTCATTGGGCTGATCTATTTATCTGTACTAATCAAATAGAATTGATTAGCAAAGGTTTAAACAGTGTCCTACTGCTTAATAAGTCGCAATACCTTCCTTCTGTGACCATCAGCAATTTCAATAAGGTACATACCAGGTGGGTAGGTACTCAATTGGTCGAGTTTAATATTCATTTCTGCCGATTCAGTCAGATTGAAGGGTATTCCAGCGCCTACTTGTCTTCCGTATAAATCAAAAATCCTTATGTTACCCTGAGAAGATTTTACCCCAACGTTTTTTAGCCTTAAATAAGCTTCTGAAATAAAGGGGTTAGGATATAATGTAGCATCGAAAATGTCCTCATCATTGATCTCTATTACATTATTGGGACACTCAGTGAAAAGTATAAAGGACATGGTATATTGACTAGTGTCGTACGGACAAATAGATCGTATCTGTACCTCATATGGTTGACATGGATCGAGACCCGATATGATATAATTTGTATTGGGTGTTGCATCTTCCTCCCATTCTGAAGAATTCAGGGGACGGTGTCTGATGTTATACGCTAATGCACTTTCAACCCAATTCCATTGAGCGAGAATACTTGTGCCTTCAACTACAACAGCTTCCGCTTCAATGATTTCCGGACATTCAAAGAATGGTTCGTGAAGCAAAAGACAATAATCAATCACTTGACCAAATCTTATGGAATCACAGGGACCAAAAGGCGGAATACTGTCGGCATCTTCTACAAATTGCATGGCCACTCTCATGCGGATATGTCCGGGTGCTATGTCTTGGTGCAAAGGAATGATAAAAAAGGTATCTAAAGCCTCAGTTGTTCCTCTCATTGGGTCGATGATCACCTCATTGCCTGTAAATAATCCATTTCGATCAAAATCAAGCCACACTTTAAAATACTGTAGCACAGGTTCTCCGATTACTTCCGGTTTAATTCGAATGGCAATGGTGTCACCCATGGTGATAATGGAGGTGATGTCTGAAACCTCGGCAGAGTAGGGGACATCCCTTCCCGGAACCGGCAAAGTATCGTTCCCCAGAAATAAAGAATCTATCCAGTCAAATTCAGTGTTAACGACCACTGGAATACAGTGATCAAGTCTGTCGCAATCGGTGCACTCCGGTGTTTCAAGTATCATGATGTCAGAAAAAGCTGTAAAGCCAGTATTACATCTTGCCTGAACTTGAAACTCGTAAATATGACAAGCTAAAAGACCTTCAAAAGTGATAGAATTAGGAATCCATAAGTCAGTTATTTGCCAGAATTCATCTCCATATGCTCTGAACCGTATGACGTATTCAAAAGCAGGTAAGATTTTATTCCAGCTTATCGTTGCTGTATTTGCACCTTCAAAGGTGATGTCAAATTCAGATGGAGTTTCACAGCAGCCAACGGACTTAAAAGATTCAACAGGCTCCCACTCACCTTCACCCAAAGGACTGATCGCCCTTATTTCTATTTCATAAAAAGAACAAAATTCAAGATCAAAAAGGAAGGGGGATACTACGCCCTCGAGCACTACCCATTCACTGCTGTCCACCCTGTACCTTAAATCAACTCTATCCGTTCCATCTACCTCCGTCCAATCTATCCTCAGCACGGTAGTATCCTGACCACTAACAACTACATCGATGGGCGCCGGTGTCGCAGAACATAAATCCAATAAATGGTCTAAAGCTGAACGTGCATTTAGCCTTCCTCCACTCATGATTTCATCCTGAAGATGTGGTAGGTGATCTACTCCCTGCAGAATAGATTCTCTAACCATTTGAGCCGCCCAGGATGGGTCAGTTCTTAATACCTGATTAAATCCCTCGCATGGTACAGAATACATTAAACCGATCACACCAGCTACCAATGGAGAAGAAAAGGAAGTTCCACTTGTAGTCGTATAATTTCCATTACGCCTTAAACTGGTTACCTGGATTCCCGGAGCTGCAAGTTCAATTGAATTTTTACCATAACCTGTGTTTCCACGTTGATCCGTTCTTGTACTAGCGGTAACAGAGATAAGAAATGGACTACTACATGCTGTTGGCAAATCTCCTACCTCATCTACATTGAAGTTTCTGTTCGTTGTGGCAGCAACACTTAAAATGCCATGAGCTCCAAGGGTATCATAAAATGAACACCACAAAGGCGAATCAGCCGGGTTGCCTCTATCTATTCCCCATGATGTATTCGTGGCTACTACAAAAGCACCCCGTTCACCATTGGTCTCATCGTAAATTTTTCTTTGAGTTAGAGCATAAGAATAAGATTCTATTGCATTTGATTCAAAACCGTCACCGCCAACAATTGTCATGATTTTTATATTCCAATTGGTACCTGCTATCCCCTCTTCATTGTTGGTAACTGCACCAATCATCCCACTCACCGGTGTGCCGTGAAGACCTCGTGAGTTTCCACTGACATCACCACTATTTGAAAATGTGTTCCAACCGTAAATGTCATCAATATAGCCATTTCCGTCGTCATCCAAACCTGTTCCTTCTAACTCAAATTTGTTTTTCCATAAAATGCCTCCTAATTCAGGGTGGTCTAAAGCGATTCCATCGTCAATAACTGCTATTACTATAGTGTCACCATTTAAGGTCGTTCCACCGGTTGTTATCTCCCATGCTTCTAAAATCGAAATATCTGATCCTACAAGTCCGCCGGATTGTCCTGTATTAAATAAGTGCCACTGATCAGCAAAAAGTGGATCATTCGGTTGCTCAGACCTGAATCTCGTCCGCTTGTTCATTTGAGCTGCCAGCACAGAGGGATGTCTTTTAACCACCTCAAGGAATCTGGATTGATGAATTTCACTGTAATCAAAGGTAAACGAAAACATCTCAGCATGAGGGGTAAGTCTCTTGTTCTTCTTCAATGATGTTAGTCTCCCCTCGAATTCCCCAAGGTCTCTTGAAAGAATGACAGGATCGGCTCCTTCGGTCAATTGAATTAGAAATTCTCCCGGTTTGTAATCAATGTCCTGTGTTTTTCCAATCGGTGTATTTAATCCCGTAAAGAAAAGTAGTATTGATAATATCTTCACGATAGACTGAAAAGTGGTAATTGTAAATATGTTATCCATTCTGTTGGTAATTTGAATTTTTTCGTTCAACTCAAGACGTTATTAACGGGCTGCCAATAAATCTTAAGGTAAAATTACAAATGTTTAACTGAATGCATAACAGAACTGTATAAAAATAGGTGCAAAATATTTGCTAATAAAAACATGGGCTGCATAAAGACAATATATTAAATTAAAAAATTATATAAAAAATATTGGCTAGTAGTTAGTCATATATTATATTTGCATTTAATATGTATTTATTACTCAATTTTTTAAAAAATACAGTTCGATGAAAAAGATTAATTCTGTAATTTTTTTCCTGATAGCAGGAATTTTACTAGCATTTTCTCATGTGAGTTTTTCTCAGGGTGATTTATTTTTGGCAGAGCGACAGTTTGAGCTTGGCTTTTACAATGAGGTTGTAGAAGGGCTAGAATTTTTGTCTGAAAAGGGGGAGCTCCCCATTCCAGGTTATTTAATTCTTGGTCGTTCTTACCTAAAAATAAATGATCCGTATCGTGCAGAGCTATTTTTGTCTTTAGGAAATAGTAGAGATAGAAAGGGAGAATTTCCGGAGTTTAATTTTTATCTTGGAAAAACTGCTATGATGCAGGGGGATTATGAAAATGCAAGAAATCACTTTTTACATTTTTCTTCTCATGACGCTCATCTCGGTAGACACTATGCCCGGAATGCACAGATTGCCATTGGTATTTTGGAAACAGAGCCTTTGGTTAGGATTTACAATATGCCTTGGAATACTGATGGAGCAGAATCTGCAATAGGTATGTTTAATGAAAATTTACACTTTGTCTCAATTTCAACAACAAAAGAAACAGCAAATATTTATACCCAGACCCAATGGAATTTAAAAGGAACTGAATTGGATGATCCCTTCTCAGTAGTAGAGAAGCCTAGATGTGAATTGGGAGAAAAATACAGTGCTTTTCAAGTTTCATGGTGTGAAATGGGCAAAACGGCTGCAATAGTTATGGGTCGCCCCGGTCCATCAGCATACCGCATTAATTCCAATACTAACGGTTTGGCAATATATCTAGCAGAAGTGGACGAAAATGGTGATTGGGAGTCGGTTTTGGCATTTGACCACAATGGCATTGGCTTTTCAAATATGACTCCCCATTTAGCAGATAATGGAAACACATTGTATTTTGCTTCTAATCGTCCGGGTGGTTTTGGAGGTTTTGACCTTTATAAAAGTACCCGTAATGGTGATCAATGGACTGAACCGGTAAATCTTGGACCGGAAATTAATACTCCTGGTGATGAAATAAGCCCTTTTGCCACTGGTGACCATTTGTTCTTTTCATCAGATTGGCATCCCGGACTGGGTGGACTTGATGTGTTTTATACATCTTTGAGTGACCCGAAAAATATTTTTAATGCTGGAAGGAGTATCAACAGCACAAGAGATGACTACAACTTTATGATTGATGGGGAACTGCGAAACGGCTTTCTCGTTTCGAACAGACCAGGAGGTCGTGGACTCGACGATGTATATGGATTTAATGCAGAGGATAGACTTTTTAACTTAAGTGATCCTTCCGTTCTTGTCGCCAAAGAAAATAGGAACTCAGTCCATTCAGAAAGCAAAGGAGACCGTATGATCATCGAATTTTTGAAAAATTCCAATGCTGTTTTTACTGCGCAGCCTTTAGACGATAGGGAAGTCAGTGTCGATGATGTGGATCAGATTGATGTTTTTTCAGTTCAGATTGGTACATTTAAACATGATTTTGATGAACAAAGGTTTGTTGATCAATTAGGTGATATTGGAGATGTTTATAAGGTTTTTTATCATACAGATATAAAAGTGAGAGTAGGCTCCTTTTTTGTAAGAGAGGAGGCAGAAGTTGCTGCAAATAAAATAAGAGATCGCGGCTATCCCGATGCATTTATTGTGAAAGAACATATTGTGGTGAGTTCTACACCACCGGGTGCAGCAAAGAATAGTAAAGGGACAGAAAAAAAACCTTCTTCTACTGTTTCAAAAACAAAGTATCTGGTTAGACTTGGTGCCTTCCGGAATACTTCCAATATTGATGGTAGTTGGATGGATGGAGATTTAATTAAGGAGGCCTCAGGTGAATTTACTGTATTATTGCTTGGCTATTTTGACACTATTGAGGAGGCTGAATCTGCAAGAAAAAAAGTAGCAGGAAGAGGCTTTTCGGATGCATTTCTAATGATCGATCGCAATGGAGAACGGACAAGATACAGACCCTAATTTTAAAGATATAAGTTAGTCTATTAACAGCAAACTGTATTTTAAGTAAGATAAATTTAAATAGATACGAGCTGAAAATTACGAATTACGAATTACGAATTACGAATTACGAATTACGAATTACGAATTAC
>RECS01000032.1 GCA_007693915.1 Saprospirales bacterium
CAATTCATTCAGGTGATCGAAATGCGACAGGGCCTGAAAATTGGCTGTATCGAAGAAGTTGCCTACAATATGGGCTTTATCGATGACGAACAAATGCTACGTCTTGCTAAAAAGTACGAGAAAAGCGGTTACGGGGATTACCTGAAAGCAGTGATGAAAAAGTGGTGATTATTTTTGGCTTGTGCCGTGCCCCCAATTAACTTTTCAGATTGGCGGGGCTTATGGCGATTGGCTTGTAGATGTAAACTTGTCCCATATGGTCTAAATATGTGTGGCAACCCGCAGTAGGTTTTATCAATCGAGAAGCATGGTAATATAATTAGCATCCTTAATAATAAGACCTTTGACCATTTTTGCAGAAATAAAACATCAGTTGGTCTAAAGATTAATGAACTATCCTCAAAGCTTTTTACTTTTGACTAAGGAACCATGATGTAGTTTCATCTTTATACGCAAATAATCACTCCATGAGGTTGTTTTTTAGGATATTAAATGACAGTATAGCTCAAGCCTTGAGTCAGATGCGTGGAAATAAACTTCGCACCTTTCTCTCCTTACTGGGTATTACCATTGGTATATTTTGTATCATTTCTGTTTTGTCAACTGTTGAATCCCTAGAGCGCAACATCAAGTCAAGTTTTGAAAAATTAGGGGAAGATGTATTGTATGTGAATAAATTTCCCTGGGCAGAAGATCCTGGTATGAATTTCTGGAGATACGGTAGAAGGCCTAATCTGGATTATAGAGATTTTCAGGCTGTCAATGCTCGAATGCCGGAAACCGGATTAGCCAGTTTGTCAACGGTGGTGGGCATGAGAACAGTGAAATTTGGCGCTGATGATACTCGCGCTTTTGTAATTGCAATAACGGAAAACTATGAAGATATCCTCAATATAGATTTGGAGTCCGGAAGGTTTTTTTCACTTCTTGAGCATCAACAGGGTACTCCAAGAGCAGTAATCGGCTATGATGTTGCTGAGAATCTTTTTGGTACAGCCAATCCAATTGGTAGATTGATTACTTTAAATGGCTTGAAAGTACAGGTTATTGGTGTGGTACAAAAGTCGGGAAATGATCTAATTAATCCAGTAAACTTTGACAGAGGCGTATTGATAACTCATAATTTTGGAAGACGAATTGCCAATCTCAATGCAACCTCTTATTTTGGTACTCAGCTTATCGTTAAGGCTCAATCAGGTGTTGCAATGGAGGACTTAAGGGATGAGCTCACTGCCGTCCTGCGAGCACATAGGAGGTTAGCGCCTGCTGAAGATGATAATTTCTCCGTCAATGAGATATCTTTATTGACCAATATTTTAAGTAATTTTTTTGGTATTTTAAATATAGTGGGAATTGTAGTTGGTGGATTTGCTATATTGGTAGGGATTTTCAGTGTAGCTAATATTATGTTTGTTTCAGTAAAGGAGCGAACCAATATTATTGGAATCAAAAAGGCATTAGGTGCCAGAAAGCCGGTTCTACTGTTTGAAATTCTGCTTGAATCAGTCATTCTTTGCTTAATAGGAGGGGTTGTAGGACTCATATTTGTCTTCATAGCGCTTCAGCTTATTGGGAGTGCACTTGAATTTGAGATGATTCTCACGATTGGAATGATCAGTTGGGGATTACTCCTTTCTATTTTTATTGGCCTGCTTTCCGGTATTATCCCCGCATCTATTGCAGCAAATATGGATCCTGTAAAGGCGATAAGGAGTTGATTCTCTTTTTTTATGAGTTTTCAATTTGTTTGATTAATGGCTAGTGCCTTGCTCCCAATTAATTTTTCAGATTGGCTAAAATTTATCATGGACAAAGGGTCATATCCTACTCAATTTCTTACCAGGAATATCCAACAGTAAAGTCAAATCTCAGGGGGTTATACCATTCCCATTTTTGATCTGGACTAGAATCTGTAATATAATGCATGTCTATTATTTTATCAATTTTCTGATAGTTGACAATTCTTGAGGTGACACCAAAGTTCAAATTTTTAATTCTCCATAAAATACCCATCTGCAAATTAATATCATCCAATTCCAATGTTGTATGGGAATAGGGAAATCCAGACGAATTTGATTTTGAAGGACCTATTCTTCTGTAAACCAGCCAATTTAGTCTAATATCAGATGAAATATAAAAGTTTTCACTCAGCCTTATAAGTAAAAGAAAATTTAAGGGAGTTTTAATTTTCCGATATTGATCTTGAGTCAATAGTATAAGCATAACAGGTTCATCAGTGAAAAGTTGATGATTAAATGGTCTGCGGAAAGTAGCCTTTTCATATGCAATCCCTGTTCCGCCATAGACTTCAAGTTTACCATAATTTATTATCCTCCTTTGTAGGTTCATTCCGAAATGGTAGGTGCCCCATCGTTCATTAGTTTGATCATTTAAAAATGGCAAAATGGTGACTTCATATCTGCCCAGTCTTTTGTCGTGTTCCTCTATACCCATTTCAATTCTCATTATCCAATCTCCAAAACTATCAGCTTGACAAAAAATTGATTGTAAAGAAAGTAGTAAGGCTCCGATTATTATTAGTCTGTTCATAATTTAATCATTTTCTTGTGATGTATTTTTCCTTCAATTTCAATTTTTAAAAAGTAAACTCCAGAGGGTAGTTCCCCTATGTAAAGTTGATGAGTATGACCTTTATTAAAAAAGTTTAATATTACTCTTCCCTCTGGAGAAAGTACTTCAATATATACTTTCGCATCTGAATTAAGTCCTCTGCACTTAATATTTATTAAATCTTTTGAAGGGTTTGGAAATAAATCAATACTAATTTTACTTTCCTTCGAAACCGGAGTTACTTGCCTATATTCAAATCCTCCTCCATCACATCCTACAACTTCAACATATATGACCGCTGTGGCTTGCCCACATTGATTAGTCACTGTGAGATATACTGGGTGAAATCCAAGTTGAGTCCCTATTACTATAAATGGATTGTTCGGTGTGGGATTATTAGTTGATAACCACAAACCGGTAGAATTTGTTTGAATGTGATAATGGGTAGCTCCAGGTGATTCTGGAATAAAAATTTCCTCAAATTGACCCAAACAAATAGTTGGATCTGGATAGGTAGTAAACGCTAAGGGTCTTCCCACCCAGAATGATTCTTCAATTATAGCATCGTTACACCCGACTGAAGTAAGAGTATAAGTTAACGTAGCAGGCCCTCTGACATTGAATTTGCCTGAAAGAGTAGCTGTTACTTCAACACCATTCGTAGGAGAGTCAAATAAATGTTCAGGTTCAACTGCCCAGTTTATATTTTTTGCACATGGCATATTATTTATTAACGTAAATTCTTCAGGAGAGGTACATAAGATATCTGGACCATCTATGAAAGGATGCTCCATACAGTCCATGGTATTGGGATTGATTGCAGCTCCTAACCAATTCCTTAATCTGGTATCATTTGTACCATTGCCTTCCCAAGAATTAAAAAATCTTCCTGCCCAATAATTTCTCTCTATTTCACAGTTATTAGTCGCTTGGCCAACACTTGTATAACCTGTAATTCTTCTATCATCATCATACCAAGGACCACCGGATGAACCTCTTTCAATAATACCAAAAGAGTTACTATTTATTTCATTAAATACAACTCTTATAGAATGTTCTGGAGAAAGTGTGACAGTGGTTCCAGTAATTTCCTCATTTTCAAGTAAAGGATTATCGGTAAAAGAAATTTTCTTAACATCCCCTCTAGGGTGATGAATTAATGTAACTTCATCAGGGATATTATCCCGTCGATCCCAACCAGCAAATGAAATTCCATCTATAGGTGTGATGTTTTGAAATAACTCAAGCAAACTAAAATCTGTATTTACCCAATTCGCTCTTAATTCAGCCCCCAAGTATGTAACCCATTTTGTAGGTGCATTCACTCCATTTTCACACTCGGGGGTTTGCCAATTAAATTGGAATAAATAGTCATCTATAAAATTTTCATTTACACAATGATTAGCGGTCAGGATAAACGCTGAGAGATCACAGCAATCATTATTAACTAGGGTTCCTGTGCAACTTCCAGTGCCATTTTCGTCAACAGTAATTATTCTACACACTGAGTTGATTTGACAGCCCCATCCGTTGCCTTCTTCACAAGCTACATTTATATTGCATTCTAATGATTTACCAAAGGAATTAGTTAAATGTGAAAATTCAACAATACCATGATCATATGAACCAATGTTAATAATCGGCTCAGTTAGGTTTGGAAGGAACATAGTTACTTCTGCTTTGTTACCACTGATATAGTCTGATCTGAAAATTCCATTAATAAAGTCATTTGATGAGATTGGACCAACTATAAATCGTGTGTCCTTATTATAGATAAACATTATCGCATCTTCTGGTAGAAATGTATTGTTAAATCTGATACTCAAAGATTTGGCATATTCACTTTCTAAAATTAAACTCCAGATTGAAAAATTTCCCATTTGAGTTATTGCTCCGTCGTTAGTTGTTATATTAACATCTTGCTTGATACCTATTCTCGATATTATTCTAGCAGTTAATTGATCTTGCGCCAGGACGCTGTCAACATCAACTTTTGGAAGCGTAAATACAGGGGGTTCAGTAATTGAATTATACCAGGGGATATAATTCTCAAATTGATCATCGGGAGATAAGACTCTTGTAATTACCTGTCCATCTACAGAAACTAATGTCGAATAAATTAGGAGACCAATTAAGAATATATACTTAAATAATTTTATTAAACTGCCCATGTTTTTAAGGTTTAAGAATTAAAAAAATAGTGTAATCTTAAGTTGAATTTGACAATACAGAGTTGTATTGATAAGGATAAAGAGGAATTGGCCTTTGCATTTTTTGATAGATGATGCGGTATTCATTTTAGAAATTAGGATAAATAACTGATATAAAATACGGAAAAATTGAGAACAATAATACTGTGTTATGAGATAAATATTCAAGTTTTTTGAGGGTATTTTTTGTATATATCTGTGATATATATATATATATATAGAAAATCAGGGAGTTATGAATATTGATCTGGATAAAAAATAAAGCAGAGTGATGACTTCTTTTTTCAATTCAACCATGCCTAAATTTTTCGGTCGGATTCCTTTTTCCTATAATTAGCTGCCGGGATTATCCACTTCTAATTCCATTTTCCACCCTCCAGTTACATTTATTCTCATTTTCTATCTTTGCCCTTTAATTTTTTCTCATGAGGTATTTGGTCTTGTTTTTCCTTTTTGTTTGTTTCCTGCTTCCTGTTGCGCTTTCTGCACAGCAAACCGCTGAATGGAGTTCGGATTTTGATACCATTTACGTATCCTCTTACCGCATCCCGATGAAAGTTCAGGAAACCGGGAGGGATTTCTATATATTGACTGCCGATGAAATCCGTTCACTGCCGGTTACTACGGTGGATGAGGTCTTGAGAGCTATTCCCGGTCTGGAGGTGCAAGCTCGGGGAATAAGGGGAGTTCAGGCGGATTTTTCTCTGAGGGGATCTACTTTTTCTCAGGTACTGGTACTCATTGATGGAATAAGATGGAATGATCCCCTTACCGGGCATTTTAACGGCAGCCTGCCGGTGAGCTTGCACGAAATTGAGCGAATTGAGGTGCTGAAGGGTCCGGCCTCAGCCCTTTACGGAGCAGATGCTATGGGTGGGGTGATTCACATCATCAGCAAAACTTCAGCCAATAGCCACACTTCTGACAAGGGCTTGGAAGTATCACTTTCTGCCGGAGAAAAGGGACTTCTTGAAGGGAATGTGCATATCCATCACCGACTCAGTGAAAGAACTCTGCTGTCTGCCGGATTGAATATGCATCAAGCAGATGGACATACAGCAGCAGATGGAAGCGATTATTGGTTTAATATTTATCACGGTACAGCAGCTATCAATCACTGGCTGAATGATAATCTGAGACTTTTTCACCGAATTGCTGCCGATAAACGGGATTTTTCTGCCCGTTATTTTTATACGCTAAGTCCACTCGACAAGGCGGAGGAGTACACTAAATCTCTCTGGAATCAATCTCGATTGAGCTATTTTGCCGGTTCCGGTACTTATGAACTGGATGTTTTTCATAAAATCAATTCAGACCGTTTTGTATTTAGCCCGGATTTTCCTTCCACTAATGAACACACTACCCAACAATCCGGAATGCAATTGAATCATTGGAGACCCTTGACTAGAGGTCTGGAGTTCAATGTCGGTCTTCGGGGTGTTTTTCGCCAGATTGAAAGCAATGACAGGGGTGACCACTCTGATTATACTTTTTCTCAGTACGCTGCAATTAGAAAAAATTGGCAGGAATCAACTGACTTAAATCTGGGTTTAAGTCTGGATTACGACAGTAATTTTGGTTGGGAAATCAATCCTCAATTGAGCTTTTCACATCGGTTTGATCGCACTTCAATCCGAGTGTCAGCGGGTCGAAGCATACGCGCTGCTGATTATACAGAGCGTTTTATTTCTACCCGTCTGCCCGGTCCATTAAGTAGTGGCAGGAATCTGGGAAATCCTTCGCTTCAGGCTGAATCGGCTTTGCAGTTGGATGCGGGAATGGATTGGAAAATATCCGATGCGCTGTTGGTAGGCTTGGGATTTTTCCAAAGGTGGGGGACTAATATTATCGATTATGCCATACGGGATGCAGTTATGATCCCCAATGCCGGCAATCTCGATCCGGAGGGTTGGTATTTTTATGCTGAAAACTTAGGGGAGGTCAATGTTTCCGGAATAGAGACCCACTTTACTTTTTCACCCGTTCAATTTGGACAGTCTTCATTCCGACTTTCAGCATCTTACAGTTTCCATTATTTGAAGGTCGATGAAAATATCCGCTCCAAATACATTACTGCTCAGGCAAGACATCAGGGCGGTATCTCTCTTTTCTGGACTTACAATGATTGGAGCGCTTCTCTGCAGGGGTGGTACAAAAATCGCGAAACTGATTTTGCAAGTGATATTGATGCTATAATCAGCAGCAATTATTCCGTATGTAATCTAAGTCTGGGTAGATCTGTTTTTGATAACAAGGGAAAA
>RECS01000031.1 GCA_007693915.1 Saprospirales bacterium
TAGAGCATTTGACTTTTAATCAAAGGGTCCTGGGTTCGAGCCCCAGCGAGATCACAGAGCAATATAAAGAGCTGTAACTTATCGGGTTGTGGCTCTTTTTTTTGTTCTTGGCTTTAAGTTTTAAGTTGCTGGTTTATCTGTACCCTCATAATATACAATTATTATACCTGAATTTTTGAAAATTCCTTCAAGTATTACGTCGACTAAGCTTTGATCTCTACATCGGACTACAACGCACTAACCATTGTTCAAGCGGACAAAGCTGAAGTTCCCTGCACAACTTTAATTACTTGACCTGATAGAGGCCAAAAGTTTCATTAATCAATAGAATTAACCACATAGGCACATAGTGAATTTATCAAGCTACAAGCATGACATAGTTTTTTTCTGCTAAATTATTTCAACTACTTTCTATCGCCTAACATTATCGATTCCCCATTTTCTACTTGAACCATTGAACATTAACCCCATTTGACTTAGCTTGATTCGTCTTAGCGGACTACAACGCACTAACCTAACCATTGTTCAAGCGGGCAAAGCTGAAGTTCCCTGCACACTTTTAATTACTTGACCTGATTGATACCAAAGGTTTCATTTTTAATCGTTAATTCCCTAAGCTTCCTCAATCCCTGCATTAGCTTCAATAGAAGGATAGTTGGTCAGGTCATGCATGGATGGAACGACAGAGACGTAGCCACTTTCAAGAGCATGTATGTCTGTATCTTTGCCATGGTCATCAATGACAAAGCGTCCGGTGAGCCAGTAGTATTTTTGATTTCTCGGGTCTATACCTTCACTAAATTCTTCTATCCACCTCCCTTCGGCCTGCCTGCATATCTTAATTCCTTTTATTTCCTTCATTGAGAGTTTGGGGATGTTGACATTGAGTAGGTTACAGCCATGAATTCCGTTTTTGAGAACGTATTCTGTAATTCGAGTGGCGTAATGTGAAGACGCGTAAAAGTCTGCGTCAAAAGAATAGTCTAGTAAAGAAAAACCTATGGAAGGGATACCCTCTAAAGACGCTTCCATAGCAGCTGACATGGTGCCCGAATAGATAATATTAATGGAGGCATTACTGCCGTGATTGATACCGCTTAGGCATAGGTCAATCTGTCGGTCTTTCAAAATTATGTGTTTTGCCAGCTTAACACAATCCACAGGGGTGCCGGAACATTCATATGCTTCAACCTGTGGTCCAAAAACTTCTACTTTGTTTAGACGGAGCGGCAGACTCATGGTGACACCATGCCCTTTTGCAGATTGCGGGGAGTCCGGAGCTACTACAACTACTTCTCCAAATTGCTTTGCTACATTGACCAGGTTGTTGATACCCGGTGCAAACATTCCATCATCATTGGTAACTAAGATAAGTGGTTTTTTACTCATGTTTTGTCTTTATTATAAGAGGATAAATTTATTATCTTTTTTTAAAAAAAAGGGATATCAGCTAACATTTTGAAGAAATCAATCAGTAGGGAGGGCTTTAACAACAAGGTAAAAAGCACCCCATATAAAGCACCATAGTAGTGTGCATCATGGTCAATTAGATCTCCGCCTTTTTTTCCTGCCCAATTGGAATACCAGAGAAAAAGTAATCCCGCAAGTATGCCGGGTATGGGAATCAATGCATATAAATACAGCATCTGCCAAGGTCCAATCAAAATATAAATAAACACTACCCCCGATACTGCCCCTGATGCACCAATGCTGGAAAAATGAGGATTATTACGGTGCTTTGTGAAAGTGAAAAAATTGGCGACCATGATGCAGGATAGATACATTAGGATGAAAAGAAATCCACCCAGAAAGTCTCCAAACCAATGCCTGTAATAGGCTTCAACTATCTCTCCAAATTGCCACAAAACAAAAAGATTAATAAGCAGATGTAACCAACTGCCATGTAAAAAACCTCCAGTCAATAACCTATAAGTCTCACCTTTTAATTCGCGATAGGGGTAGTGCCTGTATTGATCAATTAATTCCGTTTTATTAAAGGCCCTGTAAGAAATAAGAAAAGTTATAATAACTATGATGATAGTTATGGAAATATGTTCCATCTGTATGGCTAAAGATTAAATTAATTAAATGAAGTTTGTCTTTTTATTGTTGTGTTTTTATTGCGTTTAATTTGTGCTTTTTTTGATAACAAATAGAGGATTTACTTGGCTACTTGAATAGACTCAGTGATGATAGGACTGATTTTGTAAAATAGTCTGTGCCCGGTAAATCTGCTCCAGGAGCAATAATCTAATCATCTGGTGTGTAAATGTCATCTTTGACAGGGCGATCTGATGATTAGCCCTGAGGTATATTGCTTCATCAAAACCAAAAGGACCGCCAATTAAAAATACCCACCTTTTATATCCCCTGATCAAAATGGAGGAAATGTAATTTGCAAAGGCTGTAGAAGTGTAAGTCTTGCCCCTTTCATCAAGTATTGTCAAATAGTCAGCATCATCAATGTGGGTAAGAAGAGTATCTGCCTCAGCCTTTTTTATTTCATTTATATCCTTGTAAGAGTATACTTTGGAGGGTATTTTTATCTCTTTGTATTCTACTTTAGGTTGGTAATTTTTTAGTCTTTTCAAATAATGATCCATACCTGTTTGTAGATATTTTTCCTGAGTGGGACCGGTAGCTAGAATTAATATTCTCATCTTTATTTTTTACAAATTTGAAACAGAAACCCGGTGAGAGAATTTTTCTGAGATGTGACGATTTAATTGATCTTTTAGTTTTGGCGTTCCCGATCTTTTGATTTCTTCAAGGAATTTTGAGGTATAGTGAATACTCATTTTTCCTATGTGATTTTCCAGATAGTTATCAATGTAACTAATGTAAAAGGCCTTCAGTTTATCGGGATTACTCTTGTACAGGGCTTTATTAAACGGCATTACAATGCTCGTAGAATTGAGTTTTTTCGCTAATTTTATGAGTTCTTCTGAGTAATCCAGCCATGCCAACAAATAGGCAATAGAAAGCTTTTCTTTTTTGCTTCCTAGCTTTTCAATAATGTCATTGGCTGATATTTTCTTTCTGACTTCTAGTTTGAATTCATAGGGAAAAACTTTAAGGACTTTCTCAAGCATAGGTGCAGTGGTGTGCGGGTCATTTATGAAGGTAAGTAGATCTACTATTGCCTCTTTTGTTTTTCCATCAGCTAATTTGGTCCTGCATAAGATCTCATAAAATGCGCCCCGACTTCTGCCAGAAATAAAACCTATGGCGTTTGTGGCCAATTTTTCGGTAACTTGTAATCTATTTTCTTTTAGCCAAAATTCACACTGTTCATAGATTTGTGCGCTACTAATTAAATTGTCTTTGTATAGTTTTTCCGCCCAGTTTTTATTTGAATAAATTCCTGTGTTGATCAAAAATGACCGTATCGCAGTATGGGTTAAACTTGACCTTGGAGGTTGGTCTTTGAGATATTCGTAATATCCTGCAAAAAAGAGGTCCAACTTTCCTTCACCATCAAGTAATTTAGCCAATAAGTTCAAGGAATTAAAATCGGTATCAAATAACTTGATCGAGCCTGTTATTAGCAAAGATTGTAGTTCCTGTAGCATTTCCTCCTTTAATGGTCTCGCTAAATTTTGCTCAGCCAGACTGTAATAAGTGTTTAAGATGTCAATATGAATAGCTAATAAATCTTTTGGGCTCCCAGGCCAGGTTTTTTCAATTAAAAGTGAATTGTAAAGGAGTAAATTCTTAATTATCCCATATGCTTCTATGTAGTTATTGAGGGATATCATATCCAGACATTGCTGCCTTAGCTCTTCCGAATACAGTTTTATTTTTCTGGTAGCTGAAATATTAATTTTATCAGGTCTGTCTAAATAAGTACGGAAACAATTGGATAGAAATGCGCCGTATTTCTTTGCAGGCTGGTCAGTAGGCAGCAGATAAAGGAATTTGAGTTGTAAAAAATAGGTAAAGTCTTTATTTGATTTTGCATACTTTTTTACAACGGACTGGAGCTCCTCTTCCCCTACGAGATCGAGTATTTTGTCCAATGTCTTTCTGTTCGTTCGCATAAATAAAAGCGGGTTAAATTCAAATAAAATTATAGGGGTTTAGAGTCAACTCGCAAAGTTACTGCTATTGATGCGATTTTTCAGGATTTTGCCACCCAATTTAAGAGGCACTTTCTGGAGTACCTTTTTCAATGCCCTCATGAACTTAAAGTTTTTCTGTACTTACTTTTCCAAAATAACTTTTTTAATGACGAAAAGGTGGCAAACCCTATCAGGCTCTAAAATGTGCTCTTAGCTTTGATAATATAAAAAAAATCTATATATTTGTCATAACATATTACAAAAAACATCACTATGAAGTTTTTAATACTCACTTTTTGCATCTTTTTTTCTCTTACCATGTCATCAATTCAATTAACTGCTCAAGGTATAGTCATCAATGAAGTGATGGCTTCCAATGGGATCACTATCGCTGATGAAGACGGTGATTATGAAGATTGGATAGAATTGTTCAATTCCGGTGAAGAAATGGTGAATCTTGGAGGATGGGGTCTTTCTGATGATTACGATCGACCCTTCAGATGGGTTTTGCCTGCTGTGGAGTTACATCCAGGTGAATACCTCCTGATTTGGGCTTCAAATAAAGACAGAGCAGATGTTGATGGCGAGTTGCATATTAACTTTGCCATCAGTTCTTCCGGAGAAGAAGTGATTTTAACCAGACCGGATGGTGAGCGTATGGATGAAGTGGAACCAAGACCCATTCCACGTGATTTGTCATGGGGCCGCTATCCCGATGGGGCTGAGGATTGGTTTTATTTTGAAAATGCTACGCCAGGAGCTTCTAATACCGATCCTTCATTCCGCGGACTATTAGAGCCCCCGACCTTTAGTCATCAACCTGGTTTTTATTCTGAGCCTTTTATGTTGGAGATCAATCACGCTAATCCTGAGGTGAGTATTTATTATACCTTAGACGGAAGCACACCCACTACTGATTCAGATTTTTACAGTGGACCAATTGAGATTTACAATAGATCAGTTGAGGAGAATGTGTATTCAATGATACCGACGAATACCTGGCCAACAAATCACTCAAGAGGGTGGAATCCTCCTGCAGGGCTTGTTAAAAAAGGTAATATAATAAGACTTAAGGTTATTGCTGAAGAGCTTCTTCCTGCTGAAGTAAGTGGTACCTTTTTTGTTTTTCCCAACAAAGAAGAAGAGTATCCCTTGCCGGTGTTTTCAATTATCACAGACCCCGCCAATTTTTTCGATGATACCATTGGGATTTATGTTCCGGGTATCAATCACTCAGGTGATGCCGGTACGGGTAACTTCAGACAGCGGGGAATAGAATGGGAACGTCCTGCACATTTGAGTTTTTTTGAACAGGGGGAGGAAGTTATATCACAAGAAGTGGGTTTGAGAATTCACGGAGGATATACAAGGAGATTTCCTCAAAAATCTTTGCGAGTTTATGCAAGGTCTCAGTATGGCAATAATACTTTGGATCACGATTTTTTTGGTGATGGTTTGTATGATAGTTATAAGCGAATTTTGTTGCGACAATCCGGTAATGACTGGAACTTTTCTATGTTTAGAGACGGAACCATTCAGGACATCTGGGAACACGTAGGTATGGAGGGTCAAAGGTTTCGATCTACTATAGCATTTGTGAATGGCGAGTTTTGGGGGCTACACCACATTAGAGAAAGACAAGATAAGCATTACTTAAACAGGAAATTTAGTCTGGAGGAAGACGAAATTGATATTTTGTCTCGGAATATGGTGGTAAAAGAAGGGGATTCACTTCATTATCAGGCCATGATTGATTTTATAGAAGCCAATGACTTAAGTTCCAATGAGAACCTGGAGCAATTAGCTACCATGATGGACATTGAAAACTTCATGGATTATTATTCTTTACAGTGCTATTGTGGAAACACGGATTGGCCACACAATAATATTGATTACTGGAGGAAAAGAGTGGATTTTGACCCTGATGCTCCTTATGGTCATGATGGAAGATGGCGTTGGTTGGTTTATGACCTGGATCGTTGCCTTGGCTATTCTAACGTCAATACCAATATGATTACCTGGATCAATTCACCTACAGGAAATGACAGAGGCGCATGGGCTACTTTTGTTATTCGTTCACTTTTAGAAAATCAGGATTTTCGAAATGATTTTATCAATAGAATGGCAGACCACTTGAATACTACTTTTCAGGAAGATAGAGTCAGAAGCTATATCGACAGAAATAGGAATGAAATTGCAGGTGTTATGGAAGAACAAATTCAAAGATGGAGGAGACCCCATACCATAAATACCTGGAATGCTCATGTAAGTAATATGCGTAATTTTGCCCAACAGCGACCGGATAGAGTGCGCAATCATATCCGGTCATTTTTTCAGATTAGCAATAACATAAACCTTACCTTAAATGTAAATGATGAGGATTTTGGAAAAATCGCTATTAACTCATTGATCATTGATTCAGAAAATGAAGAACTTTACAATAGCTCGCCCTACCCTTGGACAGGCATATATTTCCATAATGTTCCGGTAAAACTAGCAGCCGAACCCAGTTCTGGCTATCAGTTCGATTATTGGACCATTGCAGGGGATACTATTTTTGATCAACAATTTCAAATAGCCTTTCAGTCTCCTACCGAAATAATAGCGCATTTTAGCGTGGATAGTACTTTTGATTTTTTTCCGGAACCCTGGGTGGTAAATGAATGTGCCTATGTGTTTGATTTTTGGTCAGCTGATGCAGAAGTGGGGAGTTTTCCTGAAAATATGGCTTTTGTCTATATGGATAAAAATGAACCCGGACTCGATGCAGGAATTGAAGGGTTTACCGATGGTGTGTATTTTTTAGATAACAGAACTCGTGTAAATGGGTTGGGTGAGGATGGTTTTTCCTTTATCAATACAGGTAATCAGGATGGTAATCCAGGCTATCCCGGCCTAAGGTTGGGTGGTGCATTGCTTGGTATATCTACACTGGACACGGACGAACTTTTTGTGAGATGGG
>RECS01000072.1 GCA_007693915.1 Saprospirales bacterium
TACTATTTTTACCCCATCCAAAATAGAATTCATCATGGAATATGCAATCCTCTTCGTATTTATCATCGTATTCTATATTTTTTACTCCATCAGATCCTTTCCCTTGCCCAAATTTATGGTTGGCGGAATGCAGCCAAAAGAGCGGGAAAGTCTGGATAAATTTATCAGGGGAGTGGGGATGGTTGCCTCAATCTTTGTTGCTAACCAATTATTTCACAGATTTTCTGAGGACTTAATGGGGGGTAATTTCATCATTGCTTTTCTGGTCTATATCGGCATTTTCTTTTTGCTCAAAATCCTTATAGACATTTTTCACTGGAAAATTGGCACGCTATGGGTAGCTCACCTGTTAATATATTTGATTTGGACGGGAATTATCTTGCTCATGGTTTATGCCATTGAAAACCTTGGTATAGATACAGATACAACTTTTGGTTTTATCTTGACTATAGTCTTGCTTATTTCTTTAGCTTACTGGCTGTATGCAAGGTATTTCCACCAGCCCTGGAAGTTTTCTCGTGTCCGATAAACTACTCATCAATAAACCCGAATGATGAATTTGATAATAAGTTTGATATTGCTTCTGCTTACCGTTTGGCTCGTACTTTTTCAGGACAAATTCCAATTGCCCACCAGACTTGTAAGGGGTATGTTTCCTGAAGAAAAAAGATCGCTCAGAGAATTTATTAAAGAGGGTATTATTTTAATTATCGGCCTGGGATACTTCTTTACAAGCGTTCAGGCACTGAGTGAAATCATAGAACCTACGATAGTTTCCAATACTTTTTTCTCCTGTGCTTTCTTCATAATCATCATGTTTGCAGTTATCAATCTGCACCCATACGGTAGAAAAATTTCTGTTCACAAAAAGATTACTATTCCAGCTCTGGTGATTTTGGTCTTGTTTTTATTGGATTTCTTTTTACAGAAAATCTATCCCGGGGAGTATTATCTTTTCATTCTTGCCGGCGGTGTTATTATGGTCATTGAGTTATTCAAGTGGGTATTGAGTATTTTTAAAGTTCAAAAATAACGGCCTTGAAACTCGACATCAACTCCCTGCAAAAAACCTTTGAAGCTCATGCCAATTCCCAAACGGCAGCAGGCCAAAAGGCTTATCTGAAAAATCATTTTGAATTTCTGGGTATCAAAACGCCCATTAGAAGGGAAATACAAAAACCCTTTTTACAAAAGGCATATGTAGCTGAAAAAGCTCAAAGGAGAGATGTCGTCGATATTTTGTGGTCTATGCCTGAAAGAGAGTATCAATACTTCGCTCAGGAATTGATTTTTACTGCCCGAAAAAAAATAGAAAAGGGAGAATTAGACCTTATCGAAAAAATGGTCACCCAAAAATCATGGTGGGATACTGTTGACTTTCTGGCTACAAAGTTGGCAGCTCAATTTTTTATCCTTTATCCGGACAGTATCTATCCAACTATAGATCGCTGGCTGCAAAGTGACAATATCTGGTTGATCAGAACAGCCATCCTCTTCCAGTTACACTACAAAGAAAAAACAGATACCGATCTGCTTTCGACCATTATATTGAGTCAGCCCGGTAGTAAAGAATTTTTTATCAATAAAGCTATTGGTTGGGCCTTACGCCATTACAGCCGAACCAATCCCACTTGGGTTCGCTCATTTCTGGAAACTTATGATTTACATCCTTTGAGTCGAAGGGAGGGAGGCAGGTTATTGGAATTGTAAAAATAAAAAATGTCCACCGGAATTAACTGATGGACATTTTTTTATGCTGTAATCGGCAAATCTTTATATCTGGACAAAGAAGACCAATTTTTATATTTTACCATCTAGGGCAATAAACACCTCTTACTTCAGGACCACAGATGTAATAGATAAATGAAAGTTCAAAAGCTCCATTACCATTGGTTGCTCTTCTCAAATCACTTACGTTGATATCGTAGCTAAATCCAAGCCCAAAGAAATCGAAATCAAATCTTGAGGTAAGAATAATCGCGTCAGCACCAATGCTATAATCTTCAGTGGCGACATTCTCCGCTGCATTGAAACCCCAGTTGTAATTGTTAACCAATCTCAACCAAGCACCGATTTGAAAAGATTGAGGGTCATTTCTTGTCCCCAACTCAAATCTTGCACTCAAACCACTGTTTACCTGAAAGGATGGTCCCTGGAAGAAAGCTACTACATTTGGTACAAGGGCAAACCTTGGATTCAACTGATACTCACCACCACCATGAAGGGTGTATTTGGTATAAAGTTCAATATTGTTGTCTCCAAAAAATGATTGATTAGGTCTATTTACGTGGTGAGCTGCAGCACCAAAATAAATACTACCACCTTCTCTCCATGTAGTAAACCACATTAAACCAAGACTAATATCAGCGAAAAAGAAATTATCTCTATCAAAGTTCTCTCCGGATGGGGCATTGGGATCAAATCCACCAATTCCATCGTGCTGAGTACCCCATTGCAATCTGCTGATATCCAAATCTCGTTGTGCAATACCCAAGTCTGCACCAAATACAAGATAATTTGATCGACTTCTATCCCCACTCATAAACTTACTGAATGAGCCAGATAGTCTTCCTTGGGTAGTACTGAAATTTGATTCACCAGCCTTATCACCCCAAAGTGAAGCACCAACTCCGAAATAATCATCTCTTCCTACGGGAATTTTATGATCATAACTTAATGAGTAAGTAGAGAAGGAGTTATTCCTCAAAATACTGGACCACTGATTTCTGTAGTTTACCACAAATCTGTGATTACAATGCATCACGCCTGTCATTGCAGGGTTAAGGTTCAGAGGAGACTGATAAAATTGAGAAAAGTGGATATCCTGGGCTTTGATCTCATTCCATCCACTGAATAGAAACAATATTGCTAACAAAAAGTAAAAATTCTTCATACGACTGTTTAAGCTTTCTAATTTGAATTGTTGGATAAAGGTATTAATAATTTTTCAAAAAAAACAGCAGACTAAAAAAGTTTTAACATATTAATATTTTAATCATACAAAAAAGAACTATTTGAAGACTTACTGCTGCCTTACTTTCACACCTTTCTTAACCAAGACCCTTCGCCATTAAAAAACGTTGGATGTAGGATGTAATTTTTTAATAAGTTGAGGCCAAAGATCCTTAAATCATTAAAATGAGCGAAAAATACAAATGAGTAAAGCACTAAGCAGAGGGTCTCTTGCAGATGTCTGGTAGTGGAGATTGAGGAAAGATTTTAGCTGATAAAGGTAGAGGTTATATTTTCCAGAAATTTGTAATAGGAGGGTTTTTTAGATTCATTTAGGGTCAATTTTTTCTGATTCATCGGTAACTTCTGCTGGCGCTTTCCTTTTAACTTTTGTAACTTTTTTAACGATTTCACCATCTCCTTTTTTGGGTATCTTTTCGGTAATTTCTTTTTCTTCCCAAAATTTTTCTGCACTTAACATATCACTCCCAGCCCGCTTGATTAAAAAATAAGCAGCTGCTAAGGAAATAATAATAGCCGAGATACCCAATATCTCCAATCCTGAGTAGTATTCAAAATCCAAAACAATTACTTTTCTTGCTATGGCAATCAGAGCAACGAGGATTACCACTTCAACATGAATGACATTTTCCTTAAAATAAACCTTTATGGTGTCTAATAATTCAATTCCAATAAGTACAAGTAGGAATATTCCAAAGACGTTGAGGAGGTTATCCAAGTCAACAAGTAGCGTGTTTTCACTACTTTCGAAAAGCATAAGAAAAACATTATAAATAAGCTCCAAAGTAGCGAGGAAAAGCAGGAAAGCCATCATTGCAATTAATGCTATGATTATTCCACGCTCTACATACTTTACAATTTTTTTTATCTTTTTTGGGGCGCCAATTTTCTTTTTTAGTGGTTTCATTCAGTTTTGTATTTTATATTTTCCACTCAATTTGAACTGAGTCACCCGAACTCAGTTCTAAAATTTTACTTGCTGATTGATTATTACAGGCTATTTCCAAAAAACCTGCTGAATTGAATCTGCACAATAACTCTCCGACAGACACCTCCATATAATGCCTTGAAAGTCGCCGTATAGCTTCATGGTTTTTAAAGTATATAGAAAAACGTTTTTTTCCAATTACCGATTCAAATAAATTTCGATCCACATTTAAAACCAAGTTTCCAAAGTTATCCACGAAGGAGATGGTTGCTTTTATATTTTGATTGTTTACTACCGGCTGAATCAATAACTTCTGATTAATTTCCATTTCCACTTCCAATTCATTAGGATCAGGCCTCAGTAGTCTTGTTACTGCATTACAGAGTGTCCTATTTAGCGAATTAATTTTTGTATAATCCAATGGAATTATTCCTGCCCTTAGAGGGGAATTGAAAATAAGTGAAAAAAGACCGTTATTTGGTCCTACAAAATAATGTCCGTTTTTTTCAAAAAAAACGATCTCATTATCAATAGAGTAGTGAGGCATTACACATACCAGGTGAACTGTCCCCGAGGGAAATGCGCGGTAACAACTTTCCAGAATGTAGGCTGCTTGCTTTATAGAAAAAGGCTCAACAGAATGACTGATGTCATAAATTCGCATATGTGGAAATCTCTTCAACAGGCTCCCTTTTAACATGCCCACTGAATAACCCTTGTCTGTCCAATCTGTTGTTAATGTGATATCGGGCATCCTGTTTAATTTATATCAAAATTATAGTTATTTTTTACAATGTAGTCAATACTGTTGAAATCTTTTGTTCAACAGTCTTTAAACTGATTAATAATTGAACTGTTTTAATTAACCTTAAATTATTACAACTATGCGCAAACACATTAAACTTTTTCGTATTATTGCTTGAGTAATATAGGATGTGAATTAATTTTTAACCAAGATGGTTATCTAGTATTGTTTACTAACTAAAACTGTTGATTATCGGACCGAAAGATTTTAGTGAGATTATTCTCCACGTTGAAGGTGTTAACCCCGTAGAGCTTTTTGGGGAAAAAAATATAAAGCTCAATTTACTTAAGGATGCCTTTCCTGAGCTCAAAATAGTTTCAAGGGGAAATCAATTGAAACTTACCGGTGCAAAAAAACTGACGCAGGATGCCAAAGCCAGAATAGAAGCTATGGTGAAGATTCTAAAGGACAGTAATGAATTGCCACTGCAAACGGTGCAGGATGTATTGATGAGAAATGGAAAAATGCAAAGTGCACGATTGACCAATGGCAGTAATACCACCATTGTCCATGGTAGAGATGGCAGACCGATAAAAGCCAAAACCAGAAATCAGAAAAAACTGGTGGAGAGCTCAGAATTAAACGATGTGGTTTTTGCTGTCGGACCTGCAGGTACGGGAAAAACCTATACGGCTGTCGCTATGGCAGTTAGAGCAATGAAGAACCGATTGGTAAAGAAAATCATACTTACCAGACCAGCTGTAGAAGCAGGTGAAAGTCTAGGCTTTTTGCCGGGTGATCTCAAAGATAAAGTTGACCCGTATCTGCGACCGTTATACGATGCACTAGATGATATGCTGCCTGTAGAGAAATTGAATTACTTCATGGATAACCGGATCATTGAAGTAGCTCCTTTGGCATTTATGAGAGGAAGAACTTTGGACAATGCATTCATTATTTTGGATGAAGCCCAAAATGCTACGACCACTCAGATAAAAATGTTTTTAACAAGACTAGGCCCGTCTGCCAAATGTATAATCACAGGAGATCTTTCTCAAATTGACCTTCCCTTTAGTCAAAAATCCGGATTGGGCAGAGCAATAGACCTCTTGTCTCCACTTGAGGGCATAGGGGTAGTCAGGTTATCAGCAGATGATGTGGTAAGGCACCGCCTCGTCAGAGAAATTATTATAGCTTATGATAAATCTGATCAGAAGTTAAAAGCAGTACGCGGAGCCAAAGAAAAACGAGAAGAAGAGGAATAAGTTTTTTACAAGTGAAATGAACTGGAGCAAAAGGATGTGGATGAGAAAGGGACGACACCAGAGATGAAGATGCAATTGGCGACAAAAAAATTGATCTGTGAGGACTTACATTAGCAGCATCTCAGCACCTAATTTTAGCATAAAGGAAGAGGGAGTTGTTTTCAATCTCAAAGGTAGTCATGCCGGTAGTGATCTGACTGCGGATGAATATTACAGCTTTGGTTTTACCCACCAATGAGTTTCATATTAAATGTATTAGATATTGATCTTCTTGCTGATCGATAGCCCAGAAGAAGGAGATTACCGAAATTTTACAGCTGAAATTACTTTCCTTTTTCCTCACGCAAAAAGCCTCCGTACCAGAGCTTTGGGAGAATTGCTCGACTCCTTCTGAGAACTCCCCTATATTTTGATTAAATGGAATTGATGGAAGAAATACCGGAATTTCATCAAGACGTAGATTTTGTAGATGTGGAGTATTTGCAGCGTCACCTCCCCTCCCCAAGGTGTTAGGAGGGAGCAAAGCAATTCATTGGCGGGGATAAGCAAAAAAAGAAATCAAGAAAGTGAGAAATATCCCAGGAATTATGAATCAAGATAAATTATCAAATAAATTTGTATGTTCGAGGCTTATGATCAATAGTCAAAAAGTTAGGATTAGCATCTGGTAAAAAAAAAGGTGGCGAAATAGGGGTTAAGATTCCGCAAAAAAGGAAATATTTATTCATGAAAAAATTATTGAAACACTGGCAGAACTTCCAGCAAATTGGCATTATAGAAGGGATGTCTCCGAGTGAAAAAAGATATATAAAAACAAGTAATGGACTTGTGGTATTTGTGACCGCCTTATTATGGTTACAATTGCCCTTTGTTATCGAATTACTGCCGGATACAAAGTATATACTAGCAATCTTTTTATCCTGGATATTAATGGTGCTGGTTATTCCCATATTAAATAAAAAGCATCATTTTACTGCAGCCCGACTTACCTACAGTATTTTTTCCTTGTTCTCCATTTTCTTAGTTGCTATTCAACTCGGTCCTGAAACTGCCAATCACTTATTTATGGCAGCGGCAATACTGGGCTTTTTTATATTATTTCCCAAGTCACAAACTCCTTATCTGGTGGCCATGATTACATTGGCCATAATAGGTTTTGCCACCCTGGAATGGTATTTCCTCTCTAATGGTGGTGGATTACTGGATTTGCCACAGGAATTTGTATTCACTGCCAAAATATCCTCTATGTCTGCATTTATTTTTATAGTCCTTGCTATTACAGCTTATCATTATAATCTGGTCTATCAGGCTGAAAAAATGCTGGAGCTGGAACACAAAAGATCAGAGAACCTTTTATTGAATATTTTGCCTTCGCAAATTGCCGAAAGACTAAAAAATAATGAAAATCAAATCGCAGATCAGATCGAAGATGCCGGAGTGCTATTCGCTGACATTGTGGGCTTCACAGAATTGTCCGAAAAAGTACAGCATACCCAACTGGTTTATATACTTGATAAACTTTTTACAAGATTTGACCAAATAGTCAGCACCTATCAAGTAGAAAAAATTAAGATGATTGGTGATTCCTATATGGTTGGAAGTGGATTGAATTCCTCCGATAAAAAACATCACATCAAACTAGCTGAATGCGCTTTAGATATGTTAAAAAGCATTGAAGAAAACAACATTACGAATGCTCCCGACTTAGGACTTAGAATTGGAATTCATTGTGGTCCTTTAGTTGCAGGAGTAATTTGCCAGAAAAAATTTGCCTACGATCTTTGGGGTGACACTGTTAATATATCAAGTCGCATGGAATCCCATGGTGAGAAAAACCGGATTCAAGTCAGCCACCATTTCTATGAAATGACAAAATTGCATTTTATTTACGAAAAAAGAGGAAAAATACAAGTTAAAGGGAAAGGGGAAATGGATACCTACTTCCTAATAGAAAGGCGGTAAAAAACCCAACGGCCTACTACCCTCCAAACCCTCTATCCATATATTGCCTGCGCTTCAATCAGTCAATCGCTCAATCAACCTGCTGGAAATACTCAAAAAGTCGTGCTCCGTAATGATCCCAACTAACTCATTGTCTTTGACAACAGGCAGACAACCAATTTTCTTAGCATTCATCAACTTCATCGCATGCTTAATGGAGTCGTCCGGATTGACTGTGTCCACATTGGTTAACATCAAATCCCCAACCGTCACAGTTTTGGAACTTTTCATCTTTCTCATTTTGAGAAAATGGCGAAGAATGATTCGCAAGGTTACCAATCCGATGAGTTCGCCCTTTTGGTTCTCGACAGGGAGATAACGGATTTTTCTCCAGTTCATCATCTCTGCAACCAGATCAATGATATCCTCCTCTCGAGCAGTAAAGAGATCGGTGGTCATAAATTCATCCACTCGAATATTACCTGGCTGGTAGATGTCAAGATCTTTGGCTGTAGGTGCCTTCCACTCGTGAATGGGAAGTGATTGCTCCTGATTTCGGATGATAGAAGAGGTTAGCACAGTCACCGCCTCATCCCGGGGAATTTGCTCAATCAGGTCATTAAAAGACCTGAGCATCCATCTGGCGCCTGTTACATGCTTTTCAGTTCGCTTCTCCATCATTCCCATGTATTTTTCAATATCCTCCTCCTTTACATTCATACGTGAAAGACCACTTTTAGCTCGGGGGATAATTTCATCCCTTAGCAATTCTATAGCAGTGACTTTTGCATCGTTCAACCAGCTGAATTTGGTGTCAATACCATATCTTGCCGCTTTAAGAAAATTATCCTTTGCCTCAGCAAAGCTGATAAATTTCGTGATGTCATCATAGGTATGTGCATAATCTATCATAGCTCCCAACCAAAGGGCAGAGTTGGCAATTTCATCTGCTACGGTAGGACCGGCAGCGAAAACCCTGTTCTCAATACGCAGATGAGGCTTGCCATTTTCACTGATCCCATAACAAGGTCGGTTCCAACGATACACAGTGGAATTGTGCACCTGTAGGGCTCGTAGTTTAGGTACTTTTCCTTCCTTAATCAGTTGCAACGCATCCTCTTCTTGATCACCACTAATCAGAACCCTGAAGCGTGAAATATCCTCTTTGTATATATCGAGTATGGAATCCTTTATCCAGTCATTTCCAAAATAAACCCGGGCACTTCTTTCGCGGAGGTGTTCATTACTGTTTCTCGTATCAAGCGATTGTTGAAAAAGAGCAATCCTGCTCTCGTGCCATAAGCGTTTACCAAAAACTATAGGAGAATTAGCAGCGATAGCCATAATTGGTGCTGTAATTACCTGAGCGATGTTGTATAGTTGTTTGAAATCATTAGGACTTACCTGTAAGTGCACTTGAAAACTAGTATTACAAGCCTCCAACATTGGCGATCGATGACGGATATTCAGTTCATCAATACCTGACAACTTAAGTTCGTATGCCTCCTTCAACAATTGAGCATTAATGGCTTCCATCAGGGCATGATAGCGCTTAACCGGAGTGATGTTGTGCATCTCCAAATCCTGCTTTCTCAGCGTAGGCAGGATTCCGGTAAGTATAATCTGCGCATTTTCCTTATCGGCAAACTTTTGAATGTGTAACAGCCTTTCCCTTATTTCTGTCTCCAGTTTAGAAAAGCAATCACCCGTAAAAACTTTTGGATCCAAATTGATTTCCAGATTGAATTTGGCCAGCTCGGTATCCATGAAATCATTTTTACCCATGAGTTCTAGAATCTTCATATTTATTGGAGCCGGCTTGAAGGTAGATTTATCCACCAGGCACATTTCCTGTTCGGCTCCTATTCTCACTATCCCTTCTTCAAACCATTGATTTTCAATCATATAATCTAAGGCCTCTACATCATTGATCAGATGCTTTGTAAACCTTTGTAGCGACCTGTGGTCTTTTAAAATAGATACTTTTTGTTCGCCCATAGTAAAGTCTTTTTTTCTAAAGGTATATTTCAAACCTAAATATACACCAATAGTATAAATTTGAAAGTTATAACAACTGAAAAAGCTTAATTTTTTATGCCACATTTATTATTAGGGAAAAGTACCAGCTTGATAGGTCTGTCGATGGTGCTTATTTTGATTTTTAGCTTGTCTTTTTTTTCTTGTAGAAAAGAAAAGGCGAGACCTGCATTTGAAATGCGTTATTTTATTGATTTTGAAGTAAGTGCAGGTGCCAATCTTTTTACCTATCATCAATATCCAGTACAAAAGATTCCCACCGGAATAGACTTTTTTCTGGAGCAGAATAATATAGAAGCTGGAGATATCATTACCGTCAACACCTCTTTTGCACGACTAGGGACAGTATTTGATAACGAGAACTTAAGCATTATCGACGAAATAATTATTGACCTTTTTATACCCACTGACCAAAGCATTAACTATGAGGCTGCTTATACCTTGCAGATTCCCATACGTAGTCAAAACAGGATTCAACTAGTTCCCAGTATCACTAATCTTAGAGATGTTCTGATTGCTGAAGAATTTGACCTTGTTCCCAATATTCGTTTTCGTGGGATTCCACCCAGAAACTTTACTGCTCAACTTGAAATTGCTTTCGAAGTATTCAGGGAGTAAACTCCCATATAACTTAATCGTGATCATCTTAATAAGAGAGCATACTTTACAGGTTTGAGGCGAACTCTTCACCAGAACTCTCCATGAGCTACTTACACGAGGTTCTTTTTCCAGTAGCTATAATTTTATAATTGTCTACTTCGATGAATTAAAATCACAGTTGATTAAAAACTTTTAAACGGGTTATTTCCTCTTTTGTTAGGGGTCTGGATCTGCCTCTCGATAATGCCTTTTTGGTTAAACCTGCAAAATATACACGATCAAGTTTTTTTACCTCGTAATTCAAGGACTCAAAAATTCTTCGGATGACTCTGTTCCAACCAATGTGGACTTCAATGGAGATTTCATTTTGCGGTCTGTTGTATAGGTAATTAACTGCGTCGGGAACAGCTACACCCTCCTCAAGTTGAATGCCCTTTCTGATTTTTTCAAGATCCTCAGGAGATAAATTTCTGTCCAGAGTAACTTCATAGACCTTACCCACTATAAAGGAAGGATGAGTGAGTTTATAGCTCAAATCACCGTCATTGGTAAGTAGAATCAATCCGGTGGTATTTCTGTCTAATCGGCCAACCGGAAAAACTCCTAACTTTTTGTCTTTATCTACCAAGTCAATTACTGTCCTTCTGTCCTTTTCATCATCAGTAGTGGAGATTACATTTTTGGGTTTATTGAGTAGAAAATAGTAATGTTGCTGATGTCTTTTTATCTCCTTTCCCTGATATTCAACAGTATCACCCGGGAGGATAAGAGTAGCCGGATGTGTCTCTACCTCACCATTTACTCGGATTTGTCCATTTTTTACCAGCTCAGCTGTCTTCCTTCTCGATGCAATACCCGCATTGGATAAAAATTTATTGAGACGAACCCCATCTTGCGATACCGAAGATGGTGACTTCTGTGGATTAGTTCTGCTGTTTGAATTTTTCTTTTTCATGGATAATTAAAAGGGGACATCAGTATCGTCATTCATTCTGGAACTGCGGGTAATATAACCATCTTCAGCTCCGCCACCAAAATCATCTTTAATAATACTTCCAAAAGAACCCGCATCCTGATAATCGATGAATTTAACATGTTCCTTAACAAATTTAAGTTCAACTGTACCGAGTGCACCATTTCTGTGTTTAGCGAGAATCAACTCTGTAAGACCATCTTCGTGTTCAGTCTCCTCCATTTCATAGTAATCCGGTCGGTAAAGGAAGGTTACAATATCTGCATCCTGCTCGATAGCACCTGATTCCCTGAGGTCAGAGAGCTGAGGACGCTTAGGTCCAGATCTGGTTTCAACGGCACGACTCAACTGAGATAAGGCTATAACAGGTACATTCAGTTCTTTTGCCATACCCTTTAGGGCTCTTGAAATTCCCGAGATTTCCTGTTCGCGATTACCTTTTTTATTATCAGGTCCTCCACTCATTAATTGTAAGTAATCGATAAGCACCATCTGAATATCGTGCTGCATTTTCAACCTTCTGCACTTGGCACGCAATTCAAAAATATTAATACCTGGTGTATCATCGATAAAAAGGGGGACATCTCCTAGTTTTTCAATGGCATTATGAAGTCGGGTCCACTCTGTATCATCGAGGTCTCCTGTTCTTATTTTAGCACCTGAAACACCGGCTTCCATAGATAGAAGACGTTGAGTAAGCTGAAGACCAGACATCTCTAATGAAAAAATAGCTACCGGTTTTTGGTAATCCATAGATGCATTTCGGGCGAGACACATTGCAAAGGCCGTTTTACCCATACCGGGACGTGCTGCTAATATGATCAAATCGGATGGATGCCAGCCTGAAGTATATCTGTCAAGCCCGGTAAAACCAGAAGGTACACCTGTTAAACCATTTTCCTTGCCTGCCATTTCTTCCAACTGCGTACGCGCCTGAACAACAAGTGAGGATAGCTTTTCAAATCCCCTGTTCAGGTTTTGCTCCGTAATATCAAAGAGGTTTTTTTCAGCCTCATCAAGCAAATCGAAAACATCTTTGGTTTCATCGTATGCATCCTTAATTATAGCAGTTGATACCCGAATCAATTCTCTTTGGATGAATTTTTGAGCTATTATTCTTGCGTGAAATTCCACATTGGCAGAGGAAGCTACCTTATTGGTCAGATCCACAAGATATGGAGTACCACCGGAAGCATCTAAATCACCATTTTTCTGCAACTCATCCTTTACAGTTAATAAATCTATGGTTATGTTTTTCTCAAACATATCCAACATAGCCTTGAAAATCAACTGATGAGCATGAGTGTAAAAACTGGAAGGTCTCAGAATGTCGATAACTATAGCAAATGCATCCTTATCCAACATCAAGGCACCGAGTAATACTTCCTCTACCTGAACTGCTTGAGGTTGAACTTTACCGTAAAGCAAGCTGTTCAAATCCTCATCTTTACGCATTGGTTGCAACCTCCTTTCCCCTGATGTTACTGCAAACCCAGTCTTTTCAGCCATTCTAAATTTGTTTTATGATTCTTAATCTTATTTTACTTCCGCTTAGCAAGGGCAAAACTACGTTAGATTAATTAAATATTAAGAACCCTATTTTTTGTATGATGTGAACAGAATGTGGATAAAATAAATTTCATTGTGGATAACTTTTTCGTTATCCACATATATTTTATTTATCTCAAGCGTGATAATTTACTTAAATATTCTCATTTTTATTAATGTGAAAAATTTAACAGATTTTTATAATAGAATCAATTGTTTGAAATCAGTATTCAAAAATATTAAGAAAAAAATTTATATGTATTTTTTTAATATGTCTAATTTGAAGCTAAAAAAGTTGTGGAGAAAAATGAAAATAGGGATTCCTTATTGGTGTATATTTTATCATATATTTATTTTAACAATGTGAAACCTAAAATAACTAGGTCGAGCTTCGATTAATATTTCGAAGCATAGTTTTTTTCTTTTGCGTTAGTTAGTATCTGGCTTGATTTGAACCTCATTTAATTGGGTTTTAATTAGGTATCTGATTCAAATCTTTTAAAACTATTTACACATTGAATTTTCATAGCCAAGTTGAGGATAATTGAAGACAGCTTATAAGTTTTTTCAAGTAAACCTAAGGATGCTTTTCAAGAAAAACTCTATTCATTTAGGTTTTTTTTATCAGAAAGCGGTTTTTATCCTCTCAGGCATTCGGAATTTAATAATCAATGAAGAAGCAATAGTCAGTACACCAATTAGAAGAATGGAGTATTGGACACCGAAAATATCTGCCACCACTCCCGATATAATGGCGCCGAAAGCATAACCCAAATCCCTCCATAGTCTGAAAGTACCTATGCTCTCTGCTCTTTGAACGGGAGATGTTGCATCTGCTATGGTGGTCAGGAAAGTAGGATAAACCAGAGCAGTACCCCAGCCCAGTATAGCAGAAAGAGATGCCAATGCCCAAAAATCTGAAGTGAATGGGATGAATAAAATGGCTATTCCCTGAAGTAACATACCGTAAAACAACATCCGCTTTTTGGAATAATGATCAGCCATTTTTCCGGTAAAAAGCTGACCGATGCCCCATACAGTTGGATATATGGCTACAATGATTCCAATGTTCTCATTGCTGTAATTAAAAGATAGTAACAGTATGGGGAGCAGACCCCAGATCATTCCGTCATTCAGATTATTTGCCAGACCGGCCTGAGTAACCGAACTCAGTGTTTTATTTCTGAAAGTAGTTTCGTAGAATACATTTTTCAATTCAGCTGTGTGGTTGCTTACATTTTCTTTTTTTACAAAATCATTGGTTTCTCTGACCCAAAAGATAGTAAGTAATAATCCGACTATAGAAAGGAAAATACCTATGTAAAAGGGGTAAGGAGTAATGCCATATTGATCTGCCACATACCCTGTAAGGAAGGCAACCAGACCAACTGCAAAGTAGCCGGCAAATTCGTTAAGTCCCATCGCGAGTCCCCGGTTTTTTTCTCCTACCAGATCGATTTTCATGATAACAGTACTACTCCATGCAAAACCCTGACTAATTCCCAAAAGCATATTAGCAAAAATGACCCAATTCCAGTCAGGGGCATAGATTAGGATAAATGGAACCGGCAAGGCAAATAACCAGCCGCCAACTAGTAATTTTTTTCTACCGTATTTATTGGCTAATCGACCTGTGTAGTAATTAGCGATGGCCTTGGTGATTCCAAAAGCAGTGATAAAGGATAAAATAGCTGTCTTTGATGCAATGCCGAACTCAAGCTCTGCAAAACCGGGGATGATGGTGCGCTCCATACCGATCATTCCACCAACAAAAGCATTGATGATAACCAAAAGGGTAAATTGTTTCCAGTTTTCTTTCAGTCCTAATTCAATCTTTTTGCTTTGCATGACAATTTTTTAATTCTCTGCAAAGATCCATCGAAGAGGTGGATTTAAAATTAACAAATGTTAATTAAGAAATGAAACTTAAAAATCACCTGATCTCAGACCTGATTCGGCTCAATGAAACCTGAGTGATTCCCAGATAGCTCGCTATGTGTTTAAGGGGGATTTTTTGGATATAATCGGTATTCTTTAATAAATCCAGATACCTGTCTTTTGCCGATTGAAACTGCAGACTTTCCAACCGTTTAATACTGTTGACATGTTCTCTTTCAAAGAGGAGGCGAAAAAGTCTTTCAATATCGTGATGCTGATCATATAAGGCAAACAGGCTAACAGCGTCAATCGCATACACAGTAGTGTTCTCAATCGCTTGGATTCCCTTAGGGGTAGGTTCGCCTGTAAAAAGGCTTTCTGCACGCACAATTAAATCATTGCTAAACGCAAAGTGCTCCGTGATATCCAGTCCATCCTTATGGTAAAATATCCTAGCGATGCCCCTCTTAACGATGTAAACTGTTCGGCATCTGCTCCCTATCTGCTGTATGATCTCAATTTTGGAGTACTCCTTTTCAGTAATCAGAGAACTCAGGCTTTCTCTTGCACGAGGGGTGATTTTATAAACACTGTCAAAAAAGGATAATAACTCCATATCAGCAGTTAACTGTAAGTTTCAAAAATTTAGGACGCGATCACTTTCCATTATTTCACTGGTCAGTTCTTTCATAGTGCTTCTTTGAGCGTTTTTTATCAATTGAACCTCCTGCAGACCTCTCGCATCTAAGCAACTTCCGCAAAGTAAAAGTCTTGTTCCTTTACGGAGGCTTATCTTCAGCATTTTTTCAATATTGTAATAACCATCTGGAGTCTTTTGGTTTGAAATAGCGCAGTTGACCCCGTCAGCCATCAGAAAAATACTCAAATTAGAACCGGGGTAATCACTATTTATTTGATTGGCCAGCCTCAGAGCGTTATAAGCTTTCTCTGTTCCGTAAGGAGTATCGTTAATTATGATTAGAATTTTCATTTTACCATTTTTTATTGAGTACATGACAATAAATTAGAGTAGACTATAAACTTTTATTTCACGCGAAGCCGCTAAAAGACAAAGTCACACAAAGGGTATATGGTTTATTTAAAGTTTTTTAATAACCAAAAACATAAAGTTAATTGCATAAAATTCTGAATTTACTCAATTTTCTTGGCGAAAACTTTGCACCTTTATGCCTTACCGTGAACCAAGACTTTTCCTCATCAATTAGTATAGTAAGAGTAAGATACATGCCAAAATTAAGCAAATTAATTTAAGCAGTTAAATTACAGGAATTCACCTTTACCGCATTCTTGTTTTTGAGTTTTGTTCTATAAGATTTCAAATTTTTCTCACTTACATACCATTTTTTATATGCAAGCTGAAGATAAAAATGTTTTGATTCTTTTTTATTGGTTAGTTTTATCTAACTTTATCCTCAATTTTTCAGGACATCATTAAAGATCTAAAAGTGAGCCACTATTCTAAAATCCTTTTGTTCTTATACCTTTGGTTTTTTCCCTTATTGCTTTTTGGAGAAAATTATCAAAGTTCTAATTGGGTGAATACCTCAATCGGAGATCCTGTTGATGCTGACACAGTGAGGAGCTATCCTCATGAACGTATTATTAACTTTGGACTTGAAGCCAATCTAGGTGGTGGTTATCTTAGGTTCCCTGACTCTCATTTAAGAACTAAGGGTAAGTTCAATATGGCTTTTGGTGCCTTTGGGAGAGTTAATATCACCCATAAAGTAGCTTTTCAAATCAATGCATTATACGACATCAATAATTATAAAATTGAAGGAGGTAAGTTAAATCGACAATCAATTACATTACCTGCAACTGTCCAATTGTTTTCTGCTAGGGAGGATTCACCTGATTTTAGACCGGGAATTTTTGGCGGCGTTTACTACCGACGCAATTTTAGTTTGAGGGATTCTAATATGCCCCTCCCTATAGAAGACTTCTACTCTGAAAATGAAAGAGGATTTACTTTTGGGGTTTTTATTGAGGACTCTGGTTTTAGGATAGGGTATTCCACTTTCAGAGCACTTACTGATGCCAATAGGGTTGGTGATTCAAGCAGGGCAGTTTCCAATCATTTTATGATCGCGTATGTATTTTAGAGGATTTGCTTTACGAAAGGGAGTTGAAAACAACTAGATTCATCAGGCCTTTTGTTTATCCTACTGATTTGTAATTCATGAAAATTATTTGCTCCAATAAATAAATCACTGCTTTTTTTCTGGTAGTTACCTCGCTTAAACCAAGTAGCAAAAAAAAAATCCGTGAAAAACATCTTTCTAATTTCTATGTTGTGATATAACATTTCATCATAACTACCCAAAATTAAGTCAGACTTTCTTAATTTTGGGCTTCTTTTTAAAAAGCTGTTAAAACATGTCTTATCTATTTACATCCGAGTCGGTTTCAGAGGGGCATCCCGACAAAGTAGCGGATCAGATTTCTGATGCTATACTCGATAATTTTCTTGCTTTTGACCCCCATTCAAAAGTGGCCTGTGAAACAATGGTAACTACCGGTCAGGTAATAATAGCCGGTGAAGTGAAATCGCAGGCTTATTTGGATTTACAAAGAATTACCAGAGAGGTAATTGAGAAAATCGGCTACACCAAGTCTTCCTATATGTTTGAAGCCAATTCTTGTGGAGTTTTATCAGCAGTTCACGAGCAATCCTCAGATATAAATCAAGGAGTGGACAAGAAAAATCCTGAAGAGCAGGGTGCAGGTGATCAAGGGATGATGTTTGGTTATGCCACCAATGAAACAGATAATTACATGCCTTTGGGATTGGATCTTTCTCATTTGTTATTGCAGGAATTAGCAGCTATACGGAAGGAAAATCATCCTCAAATGGATTATCTGGCTCCGGATTCTAAATCTCAGGTCACCATTGAGTACGATGACAATGATCGGCCTATCCGCATTCAATCTATAGTCTTATCCACTCAGCACGATGAATTCGAAAAACCTAAATCTAACTCCTCCGAAGATAAAAATGCAGCAGAGAAAATAATGCAAGAGCGCATTGAGGAAGATGTCAAATCTATTCTTGTCCCAAGAGTAAAAGCTAGAATTAAACCGGAGTTAAGAGAACTTTTTGATGGAAGAATCAAGTATCACATCAATCCTACCGGCAAATTTGTAATTGGCGGTCCTCATGGGGATACAGGTCTTACCGGCAGAAAAATCATAGTGGATACCTATGGAGGCAAAGGTGCACATGGCGGTGGGGCTTTTTCAGGGAAGGATCCCTCCAAAGTAGATCGTTCTGCTGCCTATGCAACCCGACACATCGCCAAAAATATGGTTGCAGCAGGAGTATGTGATGAGATATTGGTTCAGGTATCTTATGCCATTGGACTGGCTAAACCAATGGGAATTTTTGTCAACACCTACGGTTCGGCTAAAGTCAATAAATCTGACAAAGAGATAGCACAAATCATAGAACAATTATTCGACATGAAGCCTTATCAGATCGAGCAGCGGTTGAAGCTTAGAAATCCTATTTATACAGAAACTGCAGCTTATGGGCATATGGGTAGAGAGCATGAGGTGGTCAAAAAGACTTTTTATAATTATAAAGGGGAAGCAAAGGAATTTGAGGTGGAGTTGTTTACCTGGGAAAAGCTCGATATGGTAGATGCCATTAAAAGAGAATTTGGGCTCTGATCGTAAGAAAATACTGGATGGCGGGTCTTCAAAAAAGTTTAGAATACTAAAATCAACAATCATGAAAAATATACATCCCGATCGTTTTTCAAATAGACATATCGGTATTTGGGAAGCTGACCTCGATAAAATGCTTAATGCAATAGGAGTTGAATCAACGGATAAGTTAGTAGATGAAGTGATACCTCCGCACATTAGACTAGAGGAAGAATTAAATGTCCCTACTGCCTTAACAGAGCATGAGTATTTAAGAGAAATAAAAAGGGTGGCAGCAAAAAATGAGGTTAATAGAACTTACATTGGTCTTGGATATTACAATACGATTACTCCTTCGGTAATTTTAAGGAATATTTTCCAAAACCCGGGATGGTATACCCAATATACTCCTTATCAGGCTGAGATTAGTCAAGGGAGACTTGAAGCGCTGCTTAATTTTCAGACTTTGATTTCAGAATTAACAGGTTTGCCGGTTTCTAACTCTTCACTTTTGGATGAGGGTACCGCAGCCGCAGAGGCTATGGGTATGTTTTATTCCAGATCTCAAAGGAAAAGTAAAAAACAACCAAGAACTTTCTTTTTTGTCGATCAACATGTCTTTCCGCAAACCTTGGATGTATTGAGGTCACGTGCGCTTCCATTGGGTATAGAAATTATGGTTGGAGATTGGAAGACTCACGAAATGGACGACCGCTATTTTGGTGCCCTCATTCAGTATCCAAATAGTCAGGGAAAAATTGAAGATTATAGGCAATTTGCTGAAAGTTGTAATCAAAGAGGGGTATTTCTGACTGTAGCTGCTGACATTCTTTCACTTTGTTTATTGGTGCCTCCAGGTCATTGGGGAGCAGATGCAGTTGTGGGGTCAACACAGAGATTTGGAGTGCCTATGGGAGCAGGTGGTCCTCATGCTGCCTATTTTTCTACAAAAGAAGATTTTAAAAGACTGATACCTGGAAGGATAATTGGTGTTTCAAAAGACAGACAAGGAAATCCAGCTTTTAGGATGGCACTTCAAACTCGTGAGCAACACATCAAAAGAGAAAAGGCAACCTCCAATATTTGTACTGCTCAGGCACTCTTGGCTATAATGGCAGGAATGTATGGCGTTTATCACGGATCAAAAGGACTGCGTGCCATAGCTACCTCGGTTCATCAAAAGACAGTATGGTTAAATACTGAACTGGAGAGAATGGGCTACGCCTCTGAAAATGGCAATGAGTATTTTGATACTTTATCCTACATCATTTCTGAGGATGAGAAAATTAAGATTCAAAATACTGCCGCTGATAGCAAAATCAATTTATGGTTCAGAGAAGGTCGCGTTCAATTGTCTTTAGATGAGAGTGTTACTGCTGAAGACCTGAATGATATTTATCATATTTTTGCTTTTGGAAAAGGTATAGTCGGTACCCATGACATAAAAGATTTGGGATCTGAAATAGTATTCAATTCTGAATTACAACGAAAAGACAATTGGTTGACTCATCCTATTTTTAATAAATTCAGAACCGAAACGGAGATGATGCGTTACATCAAGTCTCTTGAAAATAAGGATTTATCACTCATGCATTCTATGATTCCTCTGGGGTCATGTACAATGAAATTGAATGCCGCTTCAGAATTAATTCCGGTCTCTTTTGACAGTTTTTCCAATATCCATCCATTTGCTCCTGAAGACCAATGGACAGGTTATCAGCAAGTCATTGATGAGCTTTCAGCTTATTTGTGTGAAATAACAGGCTTTACCGGTTGTTCTTTTATGCCCAATTCCGGTGCTCAGGGTGAATTTGCCGGCTTAATGGTTATCAGGGCTTACCACCACGACAGAGGCGATTTTCACAGAAATGTGGCGCTTATACCTTCCTCAGCACATGGAACCAATCCTGCATCAGCAGTTATGGCAGGCATGAAAGTAGTGGTTGTAAAATGTGACGAAAATGGCAATGTAGATCTTGATGATCTCAGAGAAAAAGCTGAAAAACACAGAGATGACCTATCTGCATTGATGGTTACCTATCCCTCTACCCATGGGGTTTTTGAGGAGGAGATAGTTGAAATATGTGAAATCATCCACAATAACGGAGGCCTTGTTTATATGGATGGAGCCAATATGAACGCCCAGGTGGGATACACCAGTCCGGGAAGAATTAAGGCAGATGTTTGTCATTTAAATCTGCACAAGACTTTTTCCATACCTCATGGCGGAGGAGGTCCAGGCATGGGTCCCATCTGTGTCAATGATAAGTTGATCGATTATTTGCCCAATCATCCACTGGTGAAAACCGGAGGTTCAAAGGGTATTCCTGCAGTTTCTGCTGCTCCTTATGGAAGTGCTTCCATATTGCTGATTTCTCATGCGTACATTAAAATGCTTGGTCAACAGGGGATAAAAGATGCTACCCGTTATGCAATTTTGAATGCTAATTACATCCGTGCGCGTTTGCAAGAAAACTATCAGATTCTCTATGTTGGTAAAGCAGGTCATTGTGCGCATGAGGTCATAGTCGATCTCAGAGATTATAAAGCTGTTGGGGTGTCTGCAGAGGATGTAGCCAAGCGTTTGATTGATTACGGATTTCATGCGCCAACACTTTCTTTTCCAGTAGCTGGTACCATTATGATCGAGCCAACTGAGAGTGAAAGCCTCGAAGAGATGGATCGCTTTATCGATGCTATGTTACAGATAAAGGTAGAGATAGATGAAATAGCTGCCGGCAAATTTGAACAGGATAACAATGTACTGAGAAATGCTCCACATACGCTGAAGGAATTAACAGCGGACGAATGGCATTATCCCTACAACAGAGAAAAAGCTGCTTATCCTTTGGAATACCTCAAATCAGGGCATAAATTCTGGGTTGAAGTCGGTAGAGTAGACAATGCTTACGGAGATAGAAATCTGGTCTGTACTTGTCCGCCTATGGAAGTTTATGAGAGTTGAAAGTCTCCCAATATAAAAAAAATAGCTGCTTGAATAAATAACTACTTGTAAGTTAAATAAGAGTTTGACAAAACAGTCAATGTTTATTCCTTATTAAAATGCTGCCGTAGCCGTAACTCCTCCTGTGTGTACAAATTGACTAGTACCTGGTTTTCTGCCTGTGTATTGCAAACTAAGTCTTAGATTGTCTGTTAGTCTTCTCTCTAGATTAGCAGTTATCCGGAGATTGTTACCCGGACTTAAGCCATTGAGCATTAAAATAGCGGCAGGGGTGTTCAATGCACCCTCCGTACTAACACTGTTAAAGCTTAAGCGCAATTGGAATATAGAAGATGTTTGCTGTTCTCTAAAAGACCACTCAGTACTCAATTCGTGAAAACGTCCGGTCTCATTCCCAAATTCCTCGGAATTACTTTTGTTTTCAAAGCTATACCAGAATTTACCGGAAAAAGACTGAGAAAAAATGTAGGATATCTCAGCCCTGTATTCACTACCATTCAGAGAAAAATTATTGTTCTGGAAGGCTTCAGAAATGCCTTCGTTTTGTGAAAATTTGATTTGAAAAATGGTTGCCAGTTGTCTTTCAATATTCCATCTACCCCTAATGGTCTGTTCTCTGTTTGCCCGCGTTTCATTTCCGGTGATCTGCTCATTGGTTACAGTGTTGTTTTGGATGGAAAACTGAATGTCATAGGTAGGGTTTCCCCTGTTAAAAAACAAAGTGTGCCTACTCGCTAGATTAAATGCGACAAGACTGCTGTCTCTGGTCTTAAATTTCCACGGGTTGAGTTCAGCCGATCTTTCTTCAATTTGGGTTCTTCGCTGTATCCTCAGTGTTGAGTTTGTAGCGATTTTCTTCAAAAAAGCTGTAGCCGCAGTATTTCTTAAATCTAGTCGGCGTGGATCAAAATTCAGGTTTTGATTTATAGAAACTGAGTTGACGCTTACAAACTCATCGGTTACAATGGGTAAGCGTATAAAATTTCTTTCTTCAGGATTAGGTGTGAGGAAAAATTCATTGATCTGTTGAATGCCATCACCATTGAGATCAATCCAGGTGTATTGCCCTTCCCCCGGAGGAACTTCTCTATATTCAAATTCTACTTTTGGTTCCTGCCCTGAACTTGTTTCATAGACGTTTCCAAAATTTATTGCTCCGTTTAAAAAATCTCCTCTGTATTCTGCCCTTCCTATATATGTCCTCCGTGCCTGCAGTTGCTCTGCCCCAAATGTGGTAACATCCAGATTTCGGGTTTCAGCAGTTAATTGCATGAAGTGACTTTCAGTGATTTGATAGGTTCCACTCAGTCTTAAGTTCTGTGCCTCGCTGGTTTTTTCAAGCTCTCCTTCATTGGGTAATTCATCAGAGCGAAGGGTATAACTAGCTCGCCACCCAAGACCTGTGCCGGTATTTTGTTCCAAAAACATCTTATGTGAAACAAACCTGAAACTGGCATTCAGCAATGAATCTGAATCTGCTTCAAAAAATCGATTCTCCTCCTCTTGAAAGACATAGCCTATTTTTCCCCCAGTCATAAATTCTAATTCTCTACTTAGACTGATTTCCGGTCTGAAAAAGGTTGTCTTATTAAAAATATTCTCTGTTTTTAACCAGTTGCCTCTTAGTGCGAATTCCATTTTCTCAAATTGCCAATATAATTCCGCAAGGTTTCTTGTGCCTGAATATTCCGGACCTCTGAATAAGCCTGAAAATTGATAAGAAGAAGAAAATTGATCCCCCTTTGACACACCCAAAGTAGCGTGTAAGAGGTGCTCGTCATGTCTATCCTCTCTGAAGTAGTTCCAGTCTCTTTCAAATTCAGCTTCCCTGTAAGGATTGAGGATGTTGTGGGTTCGGTTGATAAATTCATAATTGAGATTGTGAAAAACTTGCCAGGGTAAACTATCCTGACCAAAGTCTTTCGAGGTATTCAAAAAGACACGACCGGCCAGACCGGCATTGTCTTCATTGTCGAGTATTGAGAATCGATTGTTGTCAAAGTTACTAATATTCAATTCCACCCCGGCAGAAGTATTTTCGGTAAATTTATGATTTATACCAATGCTGGTCATTTGCTGTTTTTGTGGAGGAGTCAAACGCCTTACCGGCTCAAATCGCCCATTCATTTTTCCGTTAATGGAATCCGGTGGGACAAATTCGTAAACCCGACCATTTCTGCCATCTGTTTTTCTAATATAATTACCGTTTCCCTGACCCAAATCGGTAAATCTTGCTGTCACCAAGTTCAGATCACTGTTAGATGATACCTCAAGGATTCGGAAGACGGTATCCCTTCCTTCAATTTGCCAGGGAAAATCAATTTGCCTGTAGCGTATAGCCCCATTATCAGTATCATCATCTAAGCTTTTAATGGTTTCGGTAAATAATTGGTCAGTTTGGTCACCCGCTGCTTCAAGAACTGCAATATCCTCCCTACTCAAGTCTAGAAGTCCCCCAGGCGATCTACTGTCCTGTTCATTAAAGAACTGAAAATAGAATTCAGTGTTTTCTAATGTGTAGCTTGAATTAGCTGCCACTGTAGTTCTGCTGTAGCTTTGATCAATAAATTCAAATTCAATTATTATTCTGCTGTCTTTGGTAATCATGGTGTTGTGGGTAAAAGTAATCTCCGCTGAGTTATAGTCTATAATATAATCATCTTCTAACCCTCTTGTCAGCCTTCTACCATCGAGAAAAACAGACTCTGTTCCTGCCAGGATAATAATAAAACGCTCACCTTCAGAGCTACTTAGTCTGTATGGACCTTGATTGCCCTCAGTTGTGGCCAATTGTTGTCGAGAAAATTTTCCCTGACTTATTGAAGCACCTACTTCAGTTTCTAAAAAACCATCTCCTGCAAATCCAGCATATTTATAATTTAATCCCTTTGTTTTTCGATGGTAGTGCATAAAATGTCCCGGAGCATTGCGAAGTTCAATGTCACCGGCTGTGAGCAGGTGCTTATCCTTTGATAATTCAATAAAAATTCTGTCAAATTCCTGTATTTGCCTAGTACTTCCGTCGGGCTGAATGGGAATATTTTCATCAGATATCACAGCTGTAATATCAATATCATCACCCAGTGTTCCGTTCATTTGAAGGTTAAATGCAGAGTTTAATACCAGGCTTTGAGCATTTCCAAAGCTTAGCCCCCTGCTAAACGTACCGGAATAGTTAAGATTTCGAATATCCCGATTTTCCAATTCACCCTCAAAAGGACTAAAATCAAATCCAATGTATACCTCTTCTTCACTTATTAAAGGCTGCATGACTGCTGTATCTAAGATCCGGTAGGGGGTGTATAAGTCAAAATGAAGCACACGATAAGTAAGTGCCAGTTCGCGCCCATGATATTCGGCCAAGCAATCCTGATTATTCCAGATAATATGTTTATTATTCACTTTGACACAATGACTCAGTGACTCACCCGACGGAATATAAGTTAATTGGAGGGTTTCTGCTATGATGGTAAGGCTGTCAGTAAATAACGTATCACTTTCTGGTATTAATACAATACTTCGGTTCAATTCATTACCGGTTTGCCCCACTAACCGAAGGGAAAGTAAGAGGAGAAGCAAAGTAATCAATCCAATTTTTAAAACAGCCTGTTTTGTCATTGAAACCAACACGAAAGATAAGACCTTTTTTTAAGGAGATTTATTTTATCAGACTTATGAGTTTTGAAAAATTAGAAAAAAAAATGTATTGAGACCCCTATTTGAAATTCATTCTATAGTTAGTAAAATGTAAAATGCAAAAAATTTTCATAAAACAAAATTAATTTGGTTAAATTATGTGTTTATATAGACTTGAATTTGAGAATTTTTCAATATAATTTTATAGTAAAAATGATCTAAAATGCTGAAAAAGAAATTAATAGATATTAAAACTAATAATATTTAAAAAATACCAAAAAAATACCAATCAAAAAACTAATATATTATTTAAAGTGACAATAAATTTGCATAATAATTTTATGCATGAATTAATAGGCAAAAATGTGTTGTATTATATGTTGAAATAAAAATAGTAATGATTATCATAAAATGATTTTTTTAAGAATATAAATGTTTTAATCTCATGAAAGAAGAAAAATTTGAAAGTTTTGCCCTTGCCATATATCCTTTTAAAATAGGTTTTGTGCTTATAGGGCTTTGTTTATTTTCGGTTGGATCTTTATTTAGCCAATCCACCTCTGTTTCCAGTGGAGGGCAGGGTGTTGATCCTCAACCAGGTAGTGATGTCACAAAAGAGTATTTAGATTTATTAAATCAAGTTGAATTTTTAGATTTTGATGAAGCCTTGGTTGTTTTATCAGAAGCAATAGCAGACGTTCGATCTTCATTGCAAAATATTCAAGCTCCATCTTCATCCGTGCTTCGACAGGCAAACATCAAATCCGATTATTGGAGAATTTTAATGAATCTAATTCATGAGGCTGAATCTGATCCTTCCGCTGATTTTATTTCAGTGTTGATCTCAAGTATACCAAGTCTTCATAACATTTTTGTTGATTTCGGTGCAAAGGTGGTCCCTTATGCTGAAAATTTATTTGAGGAGACTATAGACATGCTAAAGAAATAATAATTCCAAAAAATAGAACAATAAATACTCATGAAAAAAATAATTACGAAAGATATTTTTATAGGCTTTGCAATACTATTTGCAATGGCATTCGGAATGCAACAAATAAATGCACAGTGTTTTGCATCCTTTTCTTTTGGATCAGGGAATGCCCCAGTTGTAGAGAATCAGCCTGTTACCTTGACTACATGTGCATTTGTAAATGAATACAGTACTGTGTTCAATGCTCAAGCTGGATCTTTGTATCAATTTGCTGCGACTGGATCTGGACCGGTGTATATTACCATAACGCAGGGAACATCTACTGGGACTGTTTTAGGTCATGGTTTCAGCCCTGTTCAGGTGGTTCCAACGGCTACGGGTAATTTGTATATGCACTATCATGCTAATGCTGCATGTGCTCTTACTAGTTTAGGATGCATAGCCGGTTCGATCACCTTATTGCCTTCTGGCTCAGCTTGTCAGTATGATATACCTGCGGATATCATTGTTAATAATGACCTTGGTCAGTGCGGTGCAAATGTTTCATTTACTGTTGGTCAAGGTACTTGTCAGGATCCCCCTATGCCTATTCCTCCATCTGGTAGTTTCTTTCCAGTTGGTACCACGGAAGTATCTGTTGGTTCTGGAGTTAGTTTTGCTTCGTTCAATGTGACAGTGATTGATGCCGAGGCTCCAGTTTTAAATTGTCCTGCAGATATTTTTGTGACTTTAAATCCTGGGGAGTGTAGCAGGATTATAAATTATACTGTTACTGCAACTGATAATTGTCCATTTACTGGTGATTTGATGTTCCACTTTCAAGATCCATTGTTAAATTCAGGTTGGTATGGTTTTGCAAACAACCTTGAAAATCTATCAACTGATCCAATGATGATAAGTAGCATAAGAGTTAGGGCCTCTGCTACTCCATTCGGGTTTTATAATTTTCAGGTTTATATGCGTCTAGGAACATATCAGGATCCGGGGGTATTAAATAGCCCTGCTGGATGGACATTAGTTGCAGATGAAGATTATAACGTAACCGGTGCATTTGTAACGGGTGGTGGTTCTGATGTTGATATTATCTTCAATGAAGATTTTGTTATTCCTCCTGGTGAAACCGCTGCAATTTATTATGTTGTCGACAATGGTGCTACCTTGAATAGAAGAATTATGTACAATGGTGGTGTTCTGGAATCCAATGATGGAAATATTAGGATTTTTGATGGTGCAGGAACTAATTTAGGTGTTTTTACAGGAATTCAGTTCCAACCAAGAGCAGCTTACCTTGGTGTAAACTATCAACTTGGAGGAGATGCTGAAATTGTTCAGACATCTGGTTTGCCATCAGGCAGTGTATTTCCAGCAGGGATAACCACCAATTGTTTTGAAGTTGAAGATGTTGCCGGTAATGTTGGTGAATGTTGTTTCGATGTTGTTGTGAATGATTTTCCTAATCCAACTAGGGTGCTGGTCTGTAATAATCATGTAAATATTTCTGTTGATCAAAATTGTGAAGCTCTTTTGAATGCGGACATGATTTTGGAAGGTGGTCCTTATTCTTGTTATGATGATTATGAATTGATCATAGAGACATTGGGTGGAGTTATTGTAAGTAACCCAATTACTGCCCCTTTTGTTGGACAGACTTTAATGGTTACTGTTTTAGACCCTGCCACCGGTAATAGTTGCTGGGGGAATGTAAAAGTTGAAGATAAAATCCCTCCGGTTATTGTTTGTAGGGACCTTGTTTTGTCGTGTAATGATGATCTCCCAACAGAGCCTGCACCTGGGGTATTTGACCCTGCAGATTTGGAACAGCCAGCCCCATTTAACAATTTCTGGACTGGATATGCATTTAATTTAGATAATGAGGGATTTGCTCCCATACAGATTGAAGGAATGGAAGTTCAGGCTGCATTAGCGGGATCTGCAGCTGGCACTTATAATATCCGTATATTCATGCGTAATGGAACTTTTGAAGGTTTTACTAATAATGCTGCAGGATGGGTAGAAGTTGGGAATGAAGACGTACAAATAAGCGCAGGGTTCCCAACAATTAGTTTGTATGAAGTTTTCTTCAATAACCCCTTTCTAATAGGAGCTGGTGAGACTGCAGGGGTTGCCGTTTACGTGAATAATGGAAATGGGTTTGGTGTAAGGGTTTGCGGAGAGCTTGGTACAGCACCAACTACAGATGGAATTCTCACTATTAATAATAATCCTGCGAGATGGTTAGTACCAGTTGGTGCTAACGG
>RECS01000037.1 GCA_007693915.1 Saprospirales bacterium
ATTTAGCGTCCTCTCATTTGTTGAGAACGGAACCCGAATAGACATTGATGCCTCCAATATGGAGTATATCAACCAGGAGCTTAGTTTTAACGACAATACGAAATATTTTATACAAACTGTGGATGCAAATGGGAATTATGGCAATGGTGTGGTGTGGAAACCTGCTAGTGCACTTGACAATGGTGTAAGGATGACTGAACGTTCATCTTCTTTTAATGCAGCCACCACAACGGAGCAGTATATGTTTTACAAATTTCCCAACGAACCCAATGTTTTTGCCATTTATTCTGCCAGTACAGGTCGGTATTTAAGGATTGGTTTAACCCAAAGAAACCTCAGGCAATCCGGTGCTTATTCCTACCCCTCTACCAATCCAAATTCATTGGGAGGAGATTTAACTTTTACCATAAAAAGAGAACCCAATGGATTATACACTATCCGGGGAAATGCCAATGGAAAGCCTTTAAGAAGAGGTCATGATCAAGTAGGAGTGCACTGGCATACCCATGATCATGGAAACATACAATACTTTAGAATTATAGCTTTGGATCTGGATTGGGAAACTCAGGTTTTGAATACTGAGCACCAGGCACCCATTTTTCCACCGGCAAATACCTCTTTTGGATTTAACAGCACGCTGAAAAATTGCGGTACTGGAGAGTTGCAACAACAAGTAGGTATGGAAAGAGAAGTTACTACTACCTATACTACCTCCTTTACCGAGACCATCGGTCTAAGTGGAAGGATTACAACTAGTGTAGATGTATCAGTGAGTGCCACTGCAGAGGCCAAATTTTTTGGTAGCGGGGGTTCAGTTACAGGTGAAGTATCGGCAGGTTTGGAAGTTTCAGTTGAAGCGAATAGATCTGCATCCACTGGAAATGAGCAATCTACAAGCAAAAAAAATACTTTCTTTTCTACCAGGACAGTATCTGTTCCACCCGGTAAGGCTTCATTGGTTTATGACGCCTACCAAACCTATTCCAATGTAAGAGTTCCTTATGTTCAAAGAATAAGACTAAAAGCCAGAGATACCTGGGCTTCTGAAAATTTATCAGGAAATGATATAGCCACTCAACTCAAGATGTCGAGCTTTACCGGGACCATTAACAATATTGGATCAGACTTTGTCGAAGTGACGGTACGTGGTAGTTTGATTTTTGATAATATCGTGGATACTCAAACAGAGGTGCGAGATGTCCCTGTGAATTGTGACTAATAAGCTGAATTCGATTATTCTAACTTGCATAAATTATTGTAATTTAATGTTTAATTAAAAGCTCAAGATTCCTTGCTCACTTCTAACAAATCTTTTGGATTCTAAAAGGAGGTATGTTTCCTTGTAAAAAGTAAACTACTAAATCTCTCTAGATTTTTTTTAATTATGTGTAGTATTCTACAAATTTATCTAAAAATATAGAATACAATCTCCAAATTCACGTGAATTTATAGATTTGATCCAATGAGGGCTTCATTTATCAAAATATATCGGCTTAGGTTCACCACTCATTTATTTGAAAGCTATTTCACCTTTTGCTCCACTGTAAAATCGATATTGAAATGTCTTAGGTATCCTTCAATAGGACCCAGTCCCACTTGTGCGCGTCTTTGATTGACATACTCAGGGTCTTTTAGCTTATATAGTTTGCCCCTTCGTATTTGTGTGCCATAGATCTGGGGCTTGCGTTGATTCATCAGAAGCCTGTCCTGAACTGTTGCAAAATCCCCGGGTCGCATATCACCTCTTTCTTTGGCTTCTTTCAACAAAGGCAAATACTTTTTCATATACTCTGTCTCCGGTGAATGGTGCAAAACCATCCAAATAGCATTGAATTGAGTTTGATTGAGCTGATCAAGTCCCGGCATACCGCAACTTTCCAGAATGCTTACTACGGTAGAAAGATTTTCATAATACTTTATGCACTGTCTCCCTGAAGGAAATAGATTGATCGGTTCTAACCAATTGATCCTGTTTGTGGACACTATCCAAAAGCGTGGGCAGCTCATCGCAATTTACAGCTCGGATTTCCACATCAGGTGTCCTGACTATTCCATGGCAAGCCGAAAAGAATGCCAAAATAACCAGCAAAACAATTCCTATATCTTTAATTCTTATACTCATGTTTCAAATTAAACTTATAAAATCGAAACTTTCGTTCCATTCGAAATATAACGAGCCGCTAATTAGAGGATCTTATTTTTTGATCAATAAGCTAATTTCTAGTGGTTCTGCTATACGTCCAATTTTACTTTTACTCCCAATACTTTAAAACTTTTAAAATAGGTGAAAATTTCGCATCCAAAAGAAATCTTTAAATCTGGGAATAACGATTGTATAATTTATCCCTCCCTCAATCCACCTTTCTAACCCTTCCACTACCGGTAACCGATTGATTGACAGCGGGATTTCCACTGTACCGGAGATTTCCACTGCCTGTGATTTTGATATCCAACTCAGTATCTGCATGAGTGGCTACTGAGCCGCTTCCTGTGATGTTTACGCTGACGAATTTGCTTTCCATTTCTCCGGCTTGAATGCTACCTGAACCGGAAACTATGAATCTGGCGATTTCTGAATTTCCTGTCAATCTCACTGAACCGGAGCCTGAAATACGAGAAATGGTTTCTATCGCTGCGAGGTCAGCTGCAATGTTTCCCGATCCACTTATCTGGAAATTGACTTCTTCGCCCACCAAATTATCTATATTGATATTTCCACTTCCACTAAGATTGAAATCGGAAACATTAGGAGCTGTAACCCTCATTTGTATCTTATGAGAGGGTGATAAACTTACCCCTTGTTTTGTCTTTATGCTTAGTTCATCGTTTTTAACTTCTGTTTTAATAAACTCCATAAGATTGTCATCACCGGTTATTTCTATAGAAAATCCATCAGCTCTAACATATTGAACATGGTGACTACCAGCAAGGTGAAGTTTACTAAATGCATCGAGACTGCGTGTTTCGGTAATTATATTACCACTGCCTTTTTCCTGATTGTAGTTGATAAATACACAGGAGATTTGTGAGGACAACACAAAAAAGATCCAAAGAGATAATAAAATGGAATTTTTCATAGCTTACATTTTAATTATAATAATCCAAATTTAGAGCTTATTTTTGATTGATGCAAAATAATTCAATTCAAAATTTCATCAATTTTGTAAAAAACTCCCAGATTGACCTTTAATATTTATTTATCAACAGAATAAGAAATCCAATAAAATAAATCCAAATGTGAACGCTTATAAAACAAACTACCCAGTTATTTTAATGAAGCTGCATTCTTGATGTTGTGGTTATAATTAATACAAAAATTCTTTTACCGGCTAATCACTACTCTCTGAATATCAAAACTATTCTGAGCTTTCAATTGGGCAAAATATATACCTGATGGTAATGTTTGTACGCTGATATATTGATGCTCAGCTATTGATTGTTCTAATACTAATTTTCCATACACATCCATTAGTTGTATCTGATAGTTTTTGCCTTGGGCTTCAAAAGACTCAGGAAATGTAATATGTAAGTAATCACTTACTGGACTGGGGTAAATTTGCCAATTGTTTTTATTATTGTGGACTGCCTCAGTAGAAGAAGGCTCATCGAAGCAAAATTGATAAATAGTGCCCTCTTCAGGGTAGAAGTTAATAATGGGTATTATTCCCTCAAATGGATTGTCCCTACTTTCAAGAACTGTGACAATTTCAGGATCATTGGGAAATCCACTGACGAGCCCATAAAGGTGTTCATAATCTTCTATCCAACTACCCCCAACTGATTCTTCATAAAACCAACCAAATAACAAACCAGTAAATAAACCTTGAAAGAAAAAATCCTGCATACCCTGACTTAAGTTTGAAGGACCATATTTAAATCGTACGCACAATTCCACTTTATTAATTTCAATCTGAAAATTTAATCTGGAAAATAAATTTCCATCACCTAATTCCATTTCCTGATAGATACCAACATTTCTATATTCCACAATCAAAAGCTCTTCAGATTCGTACAATAGAATATCTCCCTGATCAGAATTCATAGGATCGTATAGTGGAGAGACTAATATAAATTCATCGATTGGAAATATCTCAAGATCTAACTCATAGGGGTCATCAGGCCAATTACTATATCCCAGATAAATTCCTGAAAATGCACCTATTTCAAGCAGATTAATCGGTCGATCTTCAAAGCCGGGCATTATGATAGGATAGGTAAGTACAATTTCTTCATCAAAAAAATAATCCCAGGCTCCTAAACCTTCTGTTAGATTGGTGAATTCTTCCAGTGGAATATAATTCTGGTCGAAAGTGGCTTCAAAAACAATATCTAAATTGATTTCTAATTGGCTAAATAAAGGATAGCTGAAAAATAAGATAAAAAAGGGTGAAATTAATTTCATAGCGACATTGATTTATTATTTTAAAAATTCAAATTTACTAAAAATATTTTGTAAAAATCATATTTTTGTTTTATTCAAAAGATAAAAACTGACTAGCTTTTCAACCACTAAAAACAAATTTATATTTATAAACAAAAATGCATTTACCTGAGTAGAAATCTATGTCAATGATATGTAAAGAGCTAAAAAAAATTATAAAAACATTCTGCAAATAGAATTAACTCCTATGGATATGCTAGATGGAATGGATAACTTTCAAATGGTAAGTTTTCCATGGGATGAAAACGAACCGAACATTAGTGGAGCTTTGGTAAAGTCATCAGATGGACATCCCGCAGCAGGAGGTACAGTAGTTTATTTGACCTGCGATGACTGTAAAATTGAAGGAAGCAGGGTTAAATTCTACCGGAGGAAAGGTAATCCAACCTAAGTTCTCCATTGGTCCTTATGGGTTTTGTTCAATCTGTCAGGATACTGAGGGTAATATTTTTAGATTGCATTAGATGCAATAGCCGGTTTTCCAAAAACTAATAAAAAAAGAGGAGCCTACCCAGATAAGTACCTCTTTTAGCCTATTTTCTCTGCAATCATCCGGGTTCTTACTCCATCCCACTCATTATTTCAGACTCTTTAGCTTGCATTAAAGCTCTGAGTTCCTCCATTTCTTTTTGCAATGACTTAAATAATTCTGCTGTTTGAGCTTCATTGGATTCCGTTTTCTGCTGTAGTTTTTCTTTTTCTCTCATCAAAGTATTTATCAACTCTTGTTGTTGTTTGATTTGTTCTTGTTGTTCTTGCACCGCTTTTATTGCAATCACCCCAAAAGCAGAATAATCCATTAAGTAAGTATCCTCATCTTCAAGGTAGGTAATTACTTCCGGATAAATCTCCATTACCTCCTGAGCAATCATTCCGATGTGCTTTTTCTCAGAGTCGTCAGATTTATAGTGATAAGTGAGCGCTTGTAGCTTCATAAATGACTCCCAGTCAAATCGTAAATCTTCAAAGTCTGTTTTAAGTCTGCGATCGGAGGTGGCGGTATAAACACCTGAGTTATTATTGAAATTGCCAACTGGATCTGACTGGCTATTTGAGTAAAGTCTCAAATGACCTCCATTACTAGATACATATAAACGGAAGTGATCATTGGAACTCGTATTCTCCAATCTTAAACCGCCGGTTGCTCCGCTATTTGAATGAATTAAATGAAAATCAGATTCAGGACTTGAAGTTTGGGCTCCAATTCTTCCATTTTTGAGAATAACCAGTGCATCGCTTCTACTTGCATTTGAAGTTCCATTTCCAATAACAAATAATCTATCTCCATTATTCCAAGATGTGACACCTGAAGGACTATATAGAGTGTTGTAGGATCCAAACACTATTTCATTAAAAGAAGGAGCCTCAATAAAACGACCAGCAGCTATAGAATAAGAACCCTGGGCAAAGGCATTAAAACCCCAGGCTGTTGCAACAGCACCCGACGCTTCTGTATCAAAACCCCAAGCCGTTGTATAATTACTGCTGGCTTCAGTATTTCTTCCCCATGTTGTAGAATAAAAACCTGAGGCAATAGTATTATTACCCCAAGCAGTAGCTTCTTGTTGCAATGCTTGACTCCCTGAACCCCAAGCAGTCGATCTAGTACCAGAAGCTGTAGTATTTGTTCCCCAGGCAGTAGCTGCTGAACCGGAAGCTGTGGTATTTGATCCCCAGGCTGTTGTATTTAATCCTGTTGCCTGAGAATTTATTCCCCATGCTGTTGACCTGGAACCTGAAGCTACTGTTTCTCTACCCCAGGCAGTTGCTTTTGTCCCTGAAGCTTCTGTTTCCGATCCCCAAGCTGTAGCTCTTGAGAAAGATGCAATTGTATTGAAGCCCCAAGCGGTTGCATACTGTGCCGTAGCCTGAGTACCTTGCCCCCAACTTGTCGATGCATTTCCTGATGATGTGGTAATCATTCCCCAAGCTGTAGAACGATCCGCTGATGCGGTAGTATTAAAACCCCAAGCTGTAGAATGATCACCTGATGCTGTTGTGCCTGATCCCCAAGCTGTAGACCCAAGAAATGATGCTGTAGTATTAGATCCCCAAGCTTTTGTGGTTTGACCTGATGCCTCTGTATTTAAACCCCATGCTGATGAATATGGACCTGAAGCTTGATTATTTAAACCCGAAGCGGTTGAGTAGGCTCCAATATTTGGAGTATCCCATTGACTTCCCATTACCCGACCTGCTCTAAATGCTGCCTTATCGGGATACCACATCATTCTGGTACCGGCACCTTCTGTAGGAGCAGAGCCGGGAACAGTCTTCCTTTCTCCCTCATGTAACACATTCCCCTCACCTTGCCCTGCACCTAGTGTATGTAATAAGGCAGCCGGCTCATCTGTACCTATTCCTACATTTCCATCATTGTAGAAAACATCATCTCCATTTTCCGACCATAAACTACCACCAGATTGACCTTGAGGACCTTGCTCGCCTTGGGGTCCCTGAGGACCTGTCTCGCCTTGGATGCCCTGTTCTCCCTGAGGTCC
>RECS01000095.1 GCA_007693915.1 Saprospirales bacterium
CCGAATTTGCTAATTCATACGATCTGAAATAGCAGAAATATGCGGCTGTTTTGAGAGAGTGGTGGATATGTAGATGTCAGACAAAATGCAAAAAAAGATAACAAACTATTGACAAGATGTGAAACTGAAATAAGAAACATATGGAGCAATTGGACAGGCAAACGAATTGAACCAATCTTTGCAAAAGAGCCAAATCTCCCACGCTCTCACAATAATTATACTTTGCATCACGTTCGTCAGGTTAAAGCTGACTTTTTTACTACGATAAGTAATTTGTTGAATTATTATTCGTATCATTATTGTCAGCTTAAAGCTGACTTTAAGATTATGAAAAATAAGTTTATATCAAGGCAATCCAATGCAATTCTTACTCATTTCAATCAGATGAAGAAGGATTGCTTTGACTATTCTGAAGCACGGACAGCATTGCCGGATTCCACCGAAAGTGCATTAAAGGAACTGCTCAGTGATATGGTTAAGAGAGGGCTTTTAATGAGGGTGAAGAAAGGTTTGTACTATATCATACCTTATGAGCAAGAAGCCTATTCTTTTATGCCCGATTGGCATTTGTTAGCTGAACACTTAACTAAAGGTACAGAACACTACATAGGTTATTACTCTGCCTTGCAAATCCATGGTCTCATTACTCAGCCTTCGTTAAAGGAGCAGATTGTTGTTGCAAAACAGATTCGGCCCTCTACTCTAAAAATTAAAAGTGTCACCTTTCAATTCATCTACCATAATACAAATCATTTCTTTGGCTCAAAGAGAATTTGGGTAGACAGTTTCAACAAAGTATTGTGTTCTGACCTGGAAAAAACAATTATCGATTGTTTGTTCAAACCGGATTATGCAGGAGGTATTGTTGAGATTGCAAGGGCGATTTATACATCAAAAGACAAAATCAAATATGATAAGCTTCTAGAATACACTCAAAAATTCAATTCACAAGCGGTAATTAAACGGTTGGGATTCATTCTTGAAACACTCGAAATAGATTCCGGAATTACGAAACAACTCCAGAAGGCGAAAACAGCATCATACGTCCTTCTCGACACCGAACTACCGAAATCAGGCAAGATGATCAGTCGCTGGAGCATTCAGCAGAATCTGGAAACAGAAACCATTAAATCTGCCATCTACACTTGATTAAACCAGGAGAAATACAAAATAAGGCAAGAGAAGATGGCGTGCGAGATCAGCAGATTGAAAAGGACTATATCCTTTCCTGGATTCTTCAAGGAATTGCTCAACATGAGCAACTTTCAACAGTTCTTGTTTTCAAAGGCGGGACAGTACTGAAGAAAGTTTATTTCGAAGATTATCGTTTTTCGGAAGACCTTGATTTCACTTTGCTCGACAATGACATTTTGAATGAACAAATCTTTAAATGGTTCTGTGAGGTGTTTGAATACATCCAAGAAGAAGCCAATATACCTCTTGAGATTATTGACAATAACGAACATGAAGATGGTGGTATCAACTTCTATATTACTTATGTAGGCCCACTTGGAGGAATAGGTACTAATAAGCAAGTTAAGGTTGATGTTTCAAAAAGTGAGCAATTACAATTTGATCCTGTAATGCAGGGTACTTTCTTGGGCTATTCAGATCAGGAAGAACATCAATTGCTCTGCTACTCACTTGAAGAGGTCTTAGTCGAAAAATTACGTTCCGTGATGCAACGTATGCAAGCAAGAGATTTCTACGATATCTGGTACTTATTAGAAATCCATGAAATGGATGTTGCTTTTTACTCGATTGATTTCAGAGAAAAATGTGAAAGCAAAGAAATTGATCCCACAGAATTTCATAAAAAACTTGAACAAAGATTACCCCAATATAAAGGTCGCTGGAAATCATCTATGGCAGACCAAATACCAGATTTGCCGGACTTTGATCAAGTAGAAAGAGAAGTGATGCGAAATTTAAAGAAACTGAAATTATGAGCAAATGAGACAGTTTTATCTCGTTTATTCAATGGGTCAGACAGTGTCTGACGATTTTAAAGAAAAATCCGAAACACCGTCTCGGATTTCTAATAAAGCAATTCCGCAGACACTGTCTGCGGATTCTAAGAGCAAAAAAACGCGAACACTGTCTGTGGATTTCAAATTAAACTGGTCGCACTATTTAAAACTGATGCGAATTGATGAAAAAGATGAACGAAAGTTTTATGAAATAGAAGCTGCCAACAATAATTGGAGCGTAAGGGAATTGCAGCGACAATTTGATTCAGCCTTATACACAAGATTGGCGCTGAGTAGAGACAAGGAAAAAGTAAAAGAACTTTCTGAAAAAGGGTGGGTACCAGAAAAACTGAAAGATGCCATAAAAGATCCCTATATTTTGGAGTTTATTGGGCTTTCGGTGGATATGCCGGAGCATACTCACCCCCTATTTCCGGCAATTACTGATATTAAGTCCCCACACCCACAAAAATCCCCACCCACCTTTTAGAAGCCTTCAATAAAGGGCTATAAAGTCCTCCGGATTTTATGGAAAATGTTTAATTTTGGGATTGTAATGCCCGGATTATCTAATTCCTACGATCTGACATAGCGGAAATATGGGGATGTTTTGGGAGATCGGTGGAGTGGCAGATGGTGAGGATTAAAAGACTATTTGATGATCTGTAGCACAGCATATTAAATTCCACAAAAGGTGAGCATGTTTTATCAATTTACCGGAAATAGGTGTAGTTTTGGTGTGGGTGGAAGTAAGTTGTGGTCCATTTTGACTGACTTAAAGGAAAATGGTTTTAACCTGAATATTCCCATGTATATGAAGAAAATTATAGAGGACAATTTGCCATGTGTGGAAGAAACTTTAGTAGAGCTAAAATTGGCCTGAGAGGAAAGTCTTGTTGCATAAGAGAAGTTTAAAAGAGTTTTGAAGCAATTTTTTTCCTAATCAATACTATGTTAAAGACCGAAGAAATAAAAAGTATTATTGCAAGTGGAGAAGGCTACAATGCGGAATTCAAAATACGCATTCCTGCCAAACTCAAAGAGTTGTCAGAGGAAATATGCGCATTCGCTAATGCTGCGGGAGGCGTTTTGATCATTGGGGTAAATGATCAAAATGAAATTATTGGGGTCAAAATTGACAACGCCAAAAAATCAGCCATTCAAAATGCGCTAAGCGAAATCAATCCTGCATTACCGTTTAACTTATACACACTGGATGTAGATGATTATAAGCTTGTTATCATAGAGGTAAACTCCGGTCATCAAAAACCTTATGTGCTCTCAGGCTCCATTTATGTTAGGCAAGGCCCTAATTCTCAAAAATTAACAACAGTAGAACAAATGCGCGATTTCTTTCAGCAGTCAGAGCGAATTTATTTTGATGAGGCACCAAGTGTCAATTTTAAGATCGAAAGCGATTTGGATGATTCATTTTTTGAAGAGTTTCGTCATTTAGCTGGGATTTCATCTGGTGTAAGTAAAGAACAAATCATCAATAATCTGAAACTCCTACTTCCTGATGGAAGAATGAAGAATGGTGGCGTTCTTTTCTTTGGTAAAGAACCTGAAAAGGAGATAGAAAAAGGAATAATTCGATGCGTTGAGTTTGAAGGAGAGACAAAATCCAATATCATTGATGACAAGGCCTTTGGAGGCCCACTGTTAAGACAATACACTCAAAGTATGCAGTGGTTGAAAAAGAAATTGAGTATACGTTATGAGATTAAAGATGGAGGTCCTCGAAATGAGATTTGGGAGGTTCCTGAAGTTGTTTTCAAAGAGGCCATCATCAATGCACTCGCACATCGCGATTACTACGATAAAGGAGCTTTTACCTCAATCGAAGTTTTTCCAGATCGCGTGGAAATAAGTAATCCCGGAGGTTTAACAAGTGCGATAAGCACAGCTGAATTTGGCAAAAAGAGCCACAGCAGAAACCCACTGATATTTGGTTTGTTCGTTAGGATAAACATGGTAGAACAAGTAGGCTCAGGAATAGGACGTATGAAAGAATTGATGAAAACTGTCAGGCTTCCGGAGCCTGAATTTAGAACGGTTGGCATCTTCTCAGTGGTACTAAAACGCATCAAAAGTTCGGGGAAAAGTTCGGGGAAAAGTTCGGGGAAAAGTTCGGGGAAAAATTGGGCTGACACAAAAATGCAGTTGCTTGAAAAATCAGCTGTTAAACTAGGGAAGAGTGCATTGAAAATATTGGAAATGGTTTATCACTCAAATGAAATAACAATACCGGAAATGGCCAAAAAAATAAAGATTACGGAACGTGCTGTAGAGAAGAATATTAAAAAACTAAAAGAAAATAAATTGCTTGAACGTATGGATGGTGAAAGAGGCGGTTATTGGAAATTGCTTATCGATTGATTTTAAACTTGATTATAATGTAGGAGACAATGACTACCAAAAATATTTAACAAATGACCCAACAACAACTCGAAAGATACCTATGGGGTATCGCTACCGCTCTCCGCGGAACCATAGCCGCCTGAGATTACAAACAGTTTAGCTTTCCCCTGCTCTTTTACAAAGGCAAATGCTTATCAAAAATAATTCTAATGCCCGGATTACCTAATTCATATGATCTGACATAGCAGAAATATGCGGATGTTTTGGGAGTGAGGTGGGTATAGGGATGTCAGACAACATGCAAAAAAAGATAACAAACCATTGACAAGATGTGAAACTGAAATAAGAAACATATGGAGTGGATATTCCGGTAACAGTAAATGATTCGCAATTCGCGAATAGAGCATATCGCATATCGCGATACGCAATATAAATGATATGAAATTGAATAAACCTGAGCATACTCACCCCCTATTTCTGGCAATTACTGATATTAAGTCCCCACACCCACAAAAATCCCCACCCACCTTTTAGAAGCCAACAACAAAGCACTAAAAACTCCTCCGGATTTTATGGAAAATGTTTAGTTTTGGGATTGTAAGTCCCGGATTTTCTAATTCATACGATCTGAAATAGCAGAAAAATGCGGATGTTTTCGTAGCGTGGTGGCTATAGGGATGTTGGCAACAATATTTAATAGAACTTGCACATGATGCGTTTGTGGTGTATATTTACATCAAAATTAATTTCTATGGCACGACAAAGTATATCGCTCACAAAGCCAAATGATGAGTGGCTTAAAAACCAGGTTGACAAGAAGGAATATTCCAGTAAGAGTGAACTTGTCAATGACTTAATCAGGCAGGCCAGAAAGCAGCAAATTCAAATTGATTGGATTAATGCCAAACTGGAAGCAGCTGAAAATAGTGGATTTACAAATGATCGTAAAGAACAAATTCTGAATAGATCAAAGTCACTCCTAAATGGCTAACTACCGACTAAGCAATGTTGCAAAAGAAGACCTTATAAGAATTCACCACTATGGTATTGAAAAGTTCGGGTTGACCCTAGCTGACAAATACTTTGATTCGCTTTTTGAATATTTTGAAATTATTTCAGAACGTCCATTCTCGTTTGAATGTGTTGATTATTTGAGAGAAGACTATAGACGATGTGTGTGTGGATCTGATAGTATTTACTACAAAATTGCAAATGATGGTATTGTTGAAATAATGGCAATTATAGGCAAGCAAGATTTGAATAATATGCTATAATTGAAGGTGAAATATTGTTGCCAACACGCAATATAACCAATGGCGGGGCAATTGGTTGGTTGGAACTTTTTTATCCGTACTAAAGGTTTGACTTGATGTAATGATCGGTGCCCTGCAAACCGCCACTGGTCATATTGCCGATTGATTACAACCTATAATAAAATGGAAAACCAAAATATTTTGAATAATAAGATAATCTTACATATACCTCATTCCTCTACTGTTATTCCGCTGATGGATGGCTATGTTGTTGATTTTGAATCTTTGACTGAGGAGATGTTGAAGCTTACAGATTGGTATACAGATGACCTTTTTCATAGCAATGATGACAAAATAGTTAAAGCTGATTTTTCAAGAATCTTTTGTGATCCCGAAAGATTTGCGGACGATGAGCAAGAAATAATGTCACAATATGGAATGGGAGTCCTTTACGAAAAAAATGATGATGGCAACAAATTGAAAATCTATCTTAGAAGATCATTAATCAGATTTTTTGTTTTAAGTAATGAAACTAATAGATGTTTTAAGACCCTATATGTAGTTTCTACAGGTTAATCTTCATGGTTTTTACCCATAAACACTTAACTTGCTCACAAAAAGAAATTTGGACCTTCTTGATTTTTTTGAGAATCCCACGCCATGAGCGTGGCAGGCTATTCAAAGTTGGAGCCGAAAAGAGCCACTTACCTGTCTGAGTTTTAACAATTCTTACAAACTTGCAGTTCAAAGCCAGGAATTTACTATTTTACAAACTATATGGCACTCGACCCATCGGACATGAGTCAGCAAAAGAATTGTTAAAGCGAGTTTAAGTGGGTCCGGCTACAGCTTTGCAAAATGGATCAAAAAAAGCGAGTAGTCCTAGAGTTTTTTTGTTTCTTTTTTGGGGCAATGCCAAAAAAGAAAATTAAGCACATATTTACTGAGAAGGCAGAAAAGATCTAATAATATCAATAATCCCGTAAGCTTTGTGTGTTGAACTGCGACGAGTCTTAATATTTCATAAGTTTTATTGGAGTGGTTGATGATAATTTTTGCCTCCCTAGTTTGATACAACTGCCTTATAGGGTCTTTAAGTCTCGTCCTGTCCACGAGACGATCTTGGTTCGCAGCATGAGGAAAATATGAATACACAAAGCTTTATATCATAACCAATAATCAGAGAGGTGACTCCTGACTTAAGAGAAAAAATATTATCTGAATATTATTGGCAACATCATAGACACCTAAGTAAAGCTGTTGATAATGAATTGAAAAACTTTGGTAAAGCATTAATTATTGACTGTCATTCCTATCCAAGTGTTCCCTTAAGAAGGGATCTGGACAAAAACCCAAATCGCCCGGATTTTAACATTGGCACGGACCCTTATCATACTCCAAAAGAATTAATTGATTTATCTGTTTCATTTTTTAAAGAGGCAGGCTACACATTAGGAATTGATTGGCCATACAAAGGTTCAATAGTTCCTTTGGAACATTACCATAAAAACAAAAACGTTCAAACAATTATGCTTGAAATAAACAGAGGATTATATTTGAATGAACCGTGCAATGAAAAATCCGAATCCTATCTAAAAGTAAAAGAAATAACACAGCTATTCATTAAGACAATAAAAAGCAGCTTATAACACCTAAGTAATCCACCTGTCGACCGTGTCTCGTATTTTTAAATGGGATAGGCCAAAACTGCAAACCGGTCATTTTTTATATTTTTTTTTGATTTGAGCTTGATTGTCAAAGGGGTCAACAAAACCGGTCATTTTCAAAGACCCTATTTATGTGTAATTTTGCCGTATATAATTTTTAAAAGCTATGAAATTTTTACTGTTGTTGGCTCTGGGAATCATTGTTTTTTTAATAATGAGGAAAATATTACGCGATCAGGCAAAGCATAAAATAAGGAAAGAGATGGCTGATTTTTACCAACCTAAGGGTTCATTTAATGAGTCAGAATCTATGGATCAGCCACTGAGTTTCGGATACAAAAATATGTGGTTTGCGGTGAAAGCAGATAGTAACGAGGACATCGCAGCCTTACTGGATTTAAATATCCTGGGTAAAGCCAATTGGGTAAATGGAATGGAAGAATCGCATAACAACAGAGTGTTCATCACCCCACGGATCCAGGGTTGGAAGCTGATTTGCGGCTGGGGGCTAAGTAAAATGGTGGAGGATGAGTCTGCTGATATCGAGGTGTTGAATAAACTAAGTGCTCATTTTGGTGAAGCTCAGTTTTTTTTCAACAATAGGGAAAATGAATGTCACATATGGGCTAAATCTGAAAATGGGGAATTAAAAAGATATTATTCCTATGTAGGTGAACTGGGAATCAATATAAAAATAGAAGGTGAGCCAACGGAAGCAGAAAAAGACTTGAATCTGGTAAATACCTTTTTACCGGAAGCTGAAAATGAGGAGGAGTATTTTAATGATGAAAGTTTGGTGATTCCTGACGAGGACACGGTAATGGAAATTGCTGGCAAGTGGAGTATTAGTCCCATGGAGTTACACAATATACGAGAGGTGGAAAACGATTTTGGAGTGGTGGGGGTGATGGGATAGTAGACAGCGCCTTTGGAAATGTTTGACCCGAAAAAACTAGCTAATCTATCTGATAAATACAATCTATTGAGATGCCAAAAACTATGAAATTTACTGAAATTCTGAGAAAAATTAAGAGCCGGCAACTGGAAGAAGTTCAACAACTTCTCAAAGAAATGCACCCTAATGATCTCGCCAATCTCATTGACAAACTCCCAACTGAAGAAGAAGTGATGGTATTTCGTTTGCTTTCCCATGAGTTGGCGAGAAACACCTTTCAGTATCTCAGTTTAAAAAAGCAAAAATCACTGATCGAGGCGCTTGGGGAAAGTGAGAGCGATCTGGCAAGACTTCTCAATGATCTGGATCCGGATGATCGAACAGCACTTTTTGAAGAGCTCCCCGAGTCCCTGACCAATCGTCTTTTAAATACCCTTTCATCAGAGGAACGCAAAATAGCTCAGGAACTCCTGGCCTATCCTGAAGAGAGTATTGGTCGACTCATGACCCCTGATTTTGTGGCCGTTCGTCCTGAATTCACTATTTAACAAACTCTGGAGCATATAAGACAATACGGAAAAGATTCAGAAACTCTGAATGTGATTTATGTGGTAGATGAAAACGGTAAGCTCATTGATGATTTGCGCGTAAGAGAAATTTTGCTGGCCAAATCGGACCAAACCATTAATGACCTGATGGATAATCGATTCATATCCCTGGAGGCCACACAAGTAAAGGAAAGTGCTGTGCGGATTTTCAAAGACTACGATAGGGTAGCTCTACCGGTAACCGACAGTAATGGCTTGCTGATCGGCATAGTAACTATTGATGATGTGATTGATGTGGCAGAGGAAAAAGCAACAAAAGACTTTCACAAGTTTGGTTCGATGCAAAACATCATCTTAGATCCACTAAAGGCCAGAGTTGGTTATTTGTATAAAAACCGTATTCTATGGCTCTCAGCCCTTGTCTTTATGAATATTTTTTCAGGAGCTGCTCTGGCTTCCTTTGAAGAAACCATTGCCGCCACGGTTTCATTGGTTTTCTTCCTCCCTCTCTTAATAGACAGTGGGGGTAATGCCGGAGCCCAATCTGCAACCCTGATGATTCGGGCACTAGCTACAGGGGATGTTTATATGAAAGACTGGTTCCGGCTCTTAGGAAAGGAATTGGTGGTAGCAATACTTTTGGGGATAACAATGGCAGTGGCCGTTGCCCTGATAGCAAGCTTTCGCGCTCCAGAAATCATTTTGGTGGTATCATTGACCATGACTTGTATAGTAATTGTAGGTAGTTTAGTGGGTATGACGCTTCCCTTTATCTTTACTCGATTCGGAGCAGATCCGGCAACAGCTAGTGCACCATTGATTACTTCGATTGCTGATATCTCAGGAGTTCTTATTTATCTGTCTATCGCCACCTGGTACCTTGCTGTTTAAGTGCATTGCTAATCATTTATGAGTAGCTGAAGGAGTATCCAAGCAGAGTATTCCACCTGATTTTCAAAGAGACTAAAATTCTCATAATTTATTCCTACTGTTTTGATAGGATTAGTTGCAGTTTCCGGTCAGTGGATCTTTAGGCCTAAAGTTTTCGGCCAATCATATCAAATGGCTATTTTTGCAGACAGACCAGTTCGTTTGCGGTACTCATAATATTTTTAATTCTTTGGCGGAAAAACTGAGGCAAAATCTAAAATTCAATGGTAGACAGAAAAATGAGAGCAGTTGTATATGAAAATTATGGTCCTCCGGAAGTTGCCAAATTGATGGAGGTTCCCAAGCCAGAACCCAATGACAATCAGCTTTTAATTCAGGTATATTCGTCCACAGTAAACCGAACTGATGCTGGTTTCCGTAGCGCTAACTATTTTATTTCCAGATTTTGGACAGGTCTTTTTCGCCCAAAAAATCAGGTTTTGGGCAGTGAGTTTTCAGGTGTAATTGAAGAGATTGGCAACAATGTAAAAACTTTTAAAAAAGGTGATCGGGTTTTTGGATTTAATGATGCAATCAGTGGAGGGCATGGAGAATATTTAACTATTGCCGAAACCGATGCGGTTGCTACTATTCCGGAACACTTCAGTTTTGATGTAGCGGCTGCCCTAACAGAGGGGTCCCACTATGCCCTAATGGCTATCAGAGCAGCAAAAGTTAAACCTGAACAAAAAGTATTAGTATACGGAGCAACCGGGGCTATTGGTTCAGCAGCTGTTCAACTTTTAAAGCATTTCGGTGCAAATGTAACTGCTGTGGGCAATACCAAAAATCTGGAACTCCTAAAATCTCTGGGTGCAGATGTGGTGATTGATTATCAAAGGGAGGATTTTACCCAAACAGACTCCAGATTTCATTTCATTTTTGACGCTGTGGGAAAAAGCTCATTTAAACAGTGCAAGCCATTACTTATCAAGAAAGGAATTTACATATCAACAGAATTAGGAAAAAATGGAGAAAATGTATTTTTAGCACTCACTACACCCATTTTTCAAAGTAAAAAAGTGCTCTTCCCAATCCCGAAAATGAATAAACACATCGTATTATTTCTGAAAGAACTCGCTGAAAAAGGAAAACTCAAGCCTGTTATTGACAGGCATTATCAACTCAACCAAATAGTAGAAGCTTACCATTATGTTGAATCAGGACAAAAGACCGGCAATGTGATTTTAAAAATTATAGATTAACAATACAACACATTTCATCCCTCTAAAATATTTTTAATCCGGTTTGCCTTGAGCTTCTCAATAACCTAAAAGGTGCTTGGAGACCTTATAAGTTTTAGGTTGGTAAAGTGTGTATTTTTTTTCGTCAAATTAATATAAGATAGCCAAGCGGGTTAGCGGAACCTATAGGGTTTCCATAACCCTGTAGGTTTGCCGGGCTGGCAAAGACCAGAATCTTGATCAAACCCCACAAGTTATGAGTTTTAGGTGATAGAAACTTTTTTTCGACCGTTAATATGAAAAAAAATTGTGGGTAAACACACTGGGAAATAATTGCTAAAATATTCTAAGAAAAAGTGGATATTTTACTTGGTTTTAACTTAGAATGCTCAGGTAAAAAATAGATTACATCAACTTACCCCATTTACTATTTTTCAAATTTCCGTTAATTTTAGCCTTGAAATAGCGAATGAGTGAAAATCCCGTCTTTTTAGCGCATTGTTGTGATCTTAATAGTTCAGGTAAATGGTCGGATTGGCAAAAGTATTGTTACGATAATAAAATACAACAGCCGTTTAAACAAATCTTCCGGGAATTGTATCTTCCCACACCGGATGAGGAATTTAAACAGACGGTATCTTCCCGATATTCAGGATATCAGTTGCAAACTAAAAAGGCAGTGGCCTTATTTAAAACTCGTGGCTGGACATTGGATTATGAGCAAGGTTTGCAAAAGGTATTTCACAAGCAAAAAATTATTGCCGAAGTCTTTGCTATTGCGGATTGGTTTGCACCATCGGAGGTAGAAGGACCTAAGTTGGAAACCATTCGATTTATTGATCACAATAGCTATACTGATGTCCCATTTAGAGATGTTCCGCCGTATATTTTTAGTGAGGTGATGCGAGATATTGACTTAGTTGTTTCTGTCGCCTTTGCTGCAGGAGTGGATCCGGAGACCAGTCTTTCTACCATTGATTTACGTAGAGCAATTGCACGGGAATCAGCACGTTTATTTAAGCTGAAAAATGTTGAATTTCAAGATCGACACATAATTATTGAAGGTCATTATACCAATTATAGTCTGCATCTTGGTAGTGGTGTAGTACACAAAAGACCAGGTGGATTCATTAATATCATACCCGTTCACTCCAGCCATCGGGGAAGAATTTTCTTGCCATTTATGGATGAAGACCCAAAAACTGCTGAGATTGTTTCAAAAATGTTGTTACTGGCAGAGGACAAAAAATTAAAAGACCCTACCATTCTTACTCAAATTCATAACTAATGAACAAATCACTTCTTTTTACTACCATTCCAAATTTCCCTTAAAAAACTCAATCACGGCAAGTTCAACCTCCGGGGCGATTTCTAATAAATTCTCAACAGAGCCACCTAAGAAATCAAACATTTGCTGGTTTTGCAGTTGAGGGTGATTTGCATTGCCCTGTATGTGGGGCGCAAGTAACCAATGTCCGGCTTTAGGATAATTTAGATGGATCACTTCATTAGAAAAGTCTTTTGCTTCCAGTCTTTCTATTAACATGTTTGCCATTCGTTCTGAAGGCCATAGTTTATCGTCTCCTCCTGATAGCAATAGGATGGGGGCATTTATATTTTCTGCTTTTATGAATGACTCCATACTTTCAGGGTCGTCAAGTGCACAATTGTATAGGTTGAAAACATTTACAAACCCCTTATCGTAACAGTAGGGCATAAAGGGTAATGCTTCACCGCCCAGCGTCCAGGATGACTTTACACTAGTAAAATCTCGCTGATTGATGGATTGCCAAATTACTGAAGACGGTGATACGAGGGCTATTGCACCAAATCTGTCTATTCGGGAAGCCTGTAATAGTGCTTTTTCAGCCCCTTTGGACACGCCCAGTAATCCCATTTTCTCTGTTTGCTTGCCCTTTTTATTATCTAACCAAGAAATAGCTTTGTCGAGGTATTCCAATGGGATCTCTTCGAGCTGATCAGGAAGTCCCTCAGCCCTGAAATAAACCACTGTAAGTACATGAAAGCCAGCTGAATTCAACCAGGGGGAAGCTATATCCCTTCCAAATCCAACACCCCCTTCAGAACCCCCCAGAACAATGAGAATAGGGGCATCCGCTTTTTCCACAGGAGACCATAAACCACTGAATCCGTGTTCTTCAATAGATAGTGCTATGGGTTCATTTGAGAATAATAAAACCGGTATTAAAAAAAGGAGTAAAGTATTTACAATTTTCATGATGTTTTAATTTTTAGATATCGAGATAGTCTTTTAGCGCTTTAGTATAATTGTCCATTGCATCCAATCCCTCTGAAGTGATGTTCATGGTAGTCAATGGCTTTTTGTTGACAAAACTTTTCTTTACTTTTAGGTAGCCAGCTTTTTCCAGTTTGCTGATTTGAACACTCACATTGCCCCTGCTTGCCCCTGTTTTTTCCAGTATAAAATTGAAGGAAATATGTTCATTGGCAACCAATAGCGACATAATGGCCAACCTAAGTTGATTGTGCAGTAAAGGGTCGAGATCCTTCATTTATCCGAGTTTTTTAGCATATACCCGGGAATTAGATACGAACAAGTAAGTGCCGCTATGAGAAGCAGTAATATCGCTTCGGAAGTAACAAATACCGCTACGCCTGCAATGAAAAAATTGGATATTCCACCCCATACTAAAGGTCTAAATTTAATCAAAGCCCCACTGACTAATGCACCCCAACCATAAATTGCAATGAGGAGTGGGTAAATTAAAATCCAATTGTAATTTAAACCGATCAACATAATGATTGTAAAAACCCCGGCTGAACCTCCCCAAAGTGCCGTCATATAAGTTTCAATAAGCGATTTTGCTCCTTGCTTAGACTCCCTTCTTTCCGTAATTCCTTTGTAAGCTGTCCAGATTGCCGGGATCCCTATTGCAGCTATCCACACATAAAATAGGTTAAATGTCCACTGCATTGTAATGTGAAAATAGGTAATGGCCGCAGCTGTAATGATGGCCCACCCCCAAATGAGAAAAGTACCTGCATGGTGACTGTACTTTTTCTTGGAACGATTAATCATCTCCCGTATAATCTCCAGACTCTGCTGATGTGTAAATTTCATTTCATCCATGACGGTTGTTGGTTTTGTGAATTTATTCGAGAGCAAAGATATAATAAACTTGTTTATAAAATAAACTTTATGTCAACATATTTTTCTGAATTCTTTTTTACAAGGACAATTGGTCGGCTGCCTCTTACTAAAATAGGGTCTTTATTATACAACTAAAGAAAAGTACGTTTTACCCGATAAATCTCTTTTTCAACCAAAAATTACTAACAGTATTTTTTCTCTAATCTCCACATTGATCAGATTTTTACTAATTTAGCAGAGTTTTTAATGGCTCGCCTTTTGGCCTAGATAAAAAGGATGTGCCGCGAAGGTTTGAAACCAAAGACCCAACAGATGAAAATAAAAAATTTCTTTTTGGCAGGCTTAATTTTGTTTAGCCCTTTATTCTTTTCAAGCTCAATTGCTCAGGGCAGTTTACTTGATCTTCTGGAGGATGAAGAGGATATGCCTTTCTACACCACAGCCTCATTTAAAACCAACAGGGTGATCAATCTCCACTCTCTGGAAAATACACACTATGGAGTTTTAGATGTTAAAATCAGTCATAGGTTCGGGAGTATAAAAGGAGGTGGGAATACTTTTTTTGGACTGGATAATGCTACCGTTAGATTGGGTCTGGATTATGGTTTGATGGAAAATCTCCAAATAGGTCTGGGCAGGAGCAGCCTTCTTAAGGAAGTGGATACTTACGCCAAATACCGCCTGTTCAGACAAAGGGAAGAGGCGGGTGAGATGCCGATTACGCTAACCCTTTTTGCAGCAGCAGCGATGAGAACCGGTACCTGGGAATTTAATGGAGAGCCTTACCCCTGGCAATCTCGATTGACTTATACTTACCAGTTGATTGTGGGTAGAAAGTTTTCAGACTTCTTTTCGCTTCAGTTGAGTCCAACACTGGTGCATCGCAACCTGGTACCGAATGAGGATATTGCTCATGATGTATTAGCAGTAGGAGCCGGTGCGCGTTTTCGATTGAGTAGAAGGGTAACTTTGAATCTGGAGTATATCTATGTTTTTCCGGATCAATTGGAGAGCGAGTTCAAAAATTCTGCTTCTTTAGGTCTGGATATTGAAACAGGAGGTCATGTTTTTCAGTTACATTTTACCAATTCGGCACCAATAGCTGATCACGCATTTATCACCAGAACGAGAGGGGAATGGGGTAGGGGAGACATTCACTTCGGTTTTAATATTGCTAGGGTGTTTACTATTGTTAAGCCTGATATGAGCGGATTTTAAACTATTGAAAATTTTAAAGATGATAAGATTGGCTTTTATTGCTATAGTTATTTTTGGCATTTTTACTGAAGGTAATACACAAAGTGAAATCTGCAATGAGTGGACTCTTGAGGAAAGGAGAGAATTGGCAGTGAAGTGGATAGATGCTATAGCCGAAAAAGGGTTAGTAGTTGTAATGGAAAGTAATTCCCGGCAGATAAATTATCTGGAGTCCCAGCTTAAAACGGCAAAAATAGAAAAATCAGAAAGAAGGAAGAAACGAACTCAAAAGCAGCTTGAAGAATTGAGGACAACAACCCGGGAAAAAGCTGAGGAAACCATAGAGGCCTTTAATAAGTACTTTGAATTTAGCGATGTCTACTTTCTTTGGGACTATAACATCCGAGATGTCATTCAACAATCTGATGCTGCGGTTTTTTTAGCAGATGACTTGACCTATATGGATAGCAGTCCTTTTGACGCTACTGATGAGGTCTATTTTCTTATTCGTGGAAGAGCCGATAGGAGCAGTGGCAGGAGCGGTATGGAAGGATTTCTGATTCGAAATAAAGAACTGAATCCGCTGTGTACGCCATTCCCATTTTTCCTGGCTCGAAATCAGAACAATTTTTTTAATGCCATCTTCAGTATTTTTAGCCCTGAGCTGTACACCGAAAGACCAATGAATCAGGTAGCAGATAGGTTTAATTCTCGTTTGAAAGGTTTTTGATGCTAACGTTATTTTCCAATAATTCAGGCTTGAATCACTGACTATCTCGAGCTGTAGGGATAAAAGGTCTGATTGCAGTCGTGTCTGTTTTCTGTCTTTTAATGGGGGTCATTGGTCTTAGTGGGCGTATGATGGTGCCCTCCACGTCTATAGGTATGAGAACGTCCATCTGAAGTAATGTTGAATCCACTCTGGCAGTTGCTAAATTTAGGGCTTTATCGAGGCAATCCTGTCTCTTTTTTAGAGCTAATTCATTAATGCGCTTTTCTACCACATCCATTTCATGGGGTGGTAATATATTTGGGTCTTCCTGCTCCTTTTCGCAAGCAACTGCAAAAAGCAATATGGATATAAAAAACAAAAGATTTAAGATCACCTTCATTTTACCTTGCTTTATCTCCCTCCTCGTAGTTTTTCAATTTCAAGCAGTCTTTCCCTTAAAAGTGAGTCGTAAAAGATATTTACCAATGAATCCATTTCCATTTCACAAATGGAATCCTGCTGAGTAGCAGTTTCTCTCATCCCTTTTAAAATTAATGAGTCTTTTAATTCTCTTTGCGCCTCATTGAGCGGTCGCGGTCCATCGTCCACACAGGAGCTCAACACTATCCCCAAAGTAGCAAATATCAAAGCGAGATGTAGTTTTTTATCTTTAACTGCCATGGAATCAATTCAATATTTTTCTTTTCAATTCAAATTGGGAACCAAGATAAACCTTTCTCACCATTTCATCAGCCGCCAAATCTTCTGCGGTTCCCGCCTTCAGGATACTCCCTTCAAACATCAGATAAGCCCGGTCGGTAATCGAAAGTGTTTCCTGAACATTGTGGTCGGTAATCAAGATTCCGATGTTTTTCTCTTTCAGCTTACTGACAATTATCTGGATATCCTCCACAGCGATTGGATCAATACCAGCAAAGGGTTCATCTAGTAATATAAACGAGGGATCTGTCGCCAAAGCGCGGGCTATCTCAGTTCTTCTTCTCTCACCACCTGACAGCGTATCCCCATAGCTTTTCCGCACTTTTTCCAGGCTGAATTCAGCAATCAATTGTTCCAGTTTTTCCTTTTGTTCTTTGGATTTAAGATTGGTCATCTCCAGAACCGCAGCTATATTATCTTCCACAGAAAGTTTACGAAAAACTGATGGCTCCTGAGGTAGGTACCCGACGCCTTTTCTGGCTCTTTGGTACATGGCCATATCGGTAATCTCTTTTTCATCCATAAAAACTGCACCTTCTGTAGGCTGGATAAAACCCACCACCATGTAAAAAGTAGTTGTTTTTCCCGCTCCGTTAGGACCGAGAAGACCTACAATTTCCCCTCGATTGACTTCAATGGAGACCCCCTTAACCACCTCTTTATTTCCATATTTTTTGACCAGATTGTTAGTCCATAATCTCATAAATCTTCATTTTTTAGGAGCTTGATTTTATTCCTCTCCTTCTTCTTTTTCGGTAAAAAAACCGGTTTCAATAATTTGTTCGAACTCCCAGTTGGCCCGCAATTCTATTACCTTAAAAACTTTTATTTGTTCAGCCTTCCTCCTTTGGATGGGATGGCCGGGATCCCATATCCTGTTTCTGTTAACGTCCGCAATGATTCTTATGGTGTAGCGGTCAGGTCGTATATTTACTAAATTCCAATTGAATTCGCTTTTTCCGCTGACCAAAACTGTTCTCACCACATTTTCCCGCTGATCTTCCAGATTGAAAATGTATTGTTGTGCAGAGTCTAACTGCTGGAATAATATTTCTAGTTGTGCTAAAGCAGATGTTGCCTGCCGACTAAAGTTCAATCGAATAGAATCATTGGTTTGTCCAAAAATATCAGTTACAGCTCCAGGCAGGAGAATCCATTCTCCTCGCTTGCCACTTTCCAGATTCAGATCCAGTATAAGACTGTCTGACTGAAAAGCGAAATTGCGTAAGTTTTGATTTTCTACTATTAAGGTATCTACATACATTACACTATCCCGATTAAAACTATCCACAATGTGATTAAAACGAACTATTGCTTTTTCACCCGGGAGTAGGTTAGCTGAAATTTTTGATTTTCTCAATGGGGCAATTTCTGTATTTCTGGGAGGGGCAATTCGAACAGTATCAGTCCCTTCGTTTATTTCAGAAGTCACTAACATTAAACTATCTGTAATGATTTCGGGACCAAAATGAAATACTATGGTGTCGCCATGATGTGTTGGAACAAAAGGGATGTCCAGCCCCGGAAAATCAAATTCAAGAGCTACGGGAGGTCTGTTGTAAACTAAAGAGTATTTCGAACCATCCCGCCACCTCCTTGAACTGGAAAAAAGTCTGTCTTTTCTCTTATAGATTGAAATTTCAATGGTTTCACCTGAGTTATCCGGCAAAACTATCGGATCCGGGTGAAAACCACTTTTTTCGCCCGCAAGATCAAGGATGTAATTTCTGTTTTGATCCTCCAGAGCGAAAAGACGAAAGCTATCTGCTCTCAGGTATTGTAGGTGAGCCATTCCATTTTTATCAGAAACAGCAAAATGGACCGGCTTCTGCTTCACTAAGGCACTGTCGCCGACCGACCAGGGATGAAGCATAGCGATCACTCCCTCAGCGGGAAGCCCTGTAAAAGCATCCGTGATATTCACTCTTAAATCCAGCGAATCGATAAATGAACCGGTAGAAAAAACATAGAGGAAATTCTTCAAAACATTCCGCTCAGTGATATCTCGTATTGCATCTCCAAAATTGATGGTATAAGTTGTGTTATCTAGTAGTTTCTCATCATCGTGAAAACTCATTATTAATCTCCTTCCCCTCACTCTGTATTCCGGTCTTTCCTGCAACGGGGGAGATATCACTATAGATGTCGCTGGATTATCCAGTTCGATGAATTCATCAAATTCTAGGGTAATATCTTTTTTGGTGAAATTTACAGGGAGCAATGGAGATGATGCCAGGGTGTCCAAAACAGGAGGATCTTCGTCTTTGGGTCCTCCCGTAGGAGCTACCGGATTGGCACATGATTCCATGAATAAGACCAAAAAAGCCAATAGTGTCAAAACACCTAAGCCCTGCAAGCTAAATTGTTTTTCTGGTTTTGTTTTTGGTTGTTTCATTAATTGTCGGAGATGCACGCTGCCCAAATTTCGGTCAAAGGTAAGGTTTTTAGTTAAATTCCTTGAGTTAAGAGTAGTTCCTCGGATGATACTTCAAAATGGTTTTTCTGAGAAAATCCTGATCGATGTGCGCGTAAATTTCTGTTGTGGTGATGGACTCATGTCCCAGCATGTCCTGAATGGCTTTTAGGTCGGCACCTCCTTTCAGTAGGTGAGTAGCAAAGGAATGCCTGAGTGTATGTGGGCTGATATTTTTTTTAATGCCGGCATTATCGGCATATTTTTTTAAAATCAAAAAAATAGATTGTCGACTCAGCCGCTTTCCGCGGATATTGAGAAAAACAATGTCTTCATCAACTATTTTTCCGGTTCTTCTACTGTAGTTAATGTAGTTGTTGAGATGTTTAATGGCAAGCTGGCTTATGGGCACCCAACGCTCCTTGTTCCCTTTTCCCCGTACTTTTATCAATTCAATTTCCAGATGCAGGTTAGAGATTTGCAGGTCGCACAATTCACTAACTCTTAAACCGCAGGAATACATTGTTTCTAACAGTGCTCTATTTCTGGCCCCGTTTGGAAGACTTAAATCAATGCTGTCCATCAGTAGGTTGACTTCATCTACGGACAGGACTTCAGGTAATTTTCTTTCAAGTTTTGGCCCTTGGATTTTATCTGCCGGATCTTGATTAATAATTTCTTCCAACATGGTATAGCGAAAAAAGGCTTTGAGACTGGACAAGTGACGAGCTTGTGAACTTGCTTTTAATTTTCTATCGTATAGGTGGGCTAAAAATTCTTCTATGTGAATGGTTTCCAGATCGCGCAGCCCAAGTGGCGGCTCTCTTTCTGTGCAAAATTCAGCAAAGCATTCCAGATCACTTTGGTAAGAGGCGAGGGTATTTTTACTCAATCCCTGTTCAAGTAATAGAAATTGATGAAAACCTTTTATGAGTATGTTCCAGTCCATGCATATTTAAACGTCGATTTTTAGTTTGAGGTACAGTGTTTCAAAAAGTGAAAGGGTTTTTTTAGCCGGATTTTGTAAAATCTGACAAATACTACTTTTGAATGAACCCTTAGATTACCTTCAGGCGTTTAATTGGCATGTTCTTAAAGCGGAAGTTGTTGCTGGTATTTCTGTATTTGCCTTTTTTCTGGTTGGCAGCGAATGATGATGTTCATTCACAGATACAGGATATTACGCATAACGGTGTAAGTGTAAGGATTCCATTTGTTCAGCATGGTGATTTTATTGTTGTGCGTGGCCGATTTTTTGGGACGGTAGATCTCAATTTTATATTCGATACAGGAGCTGAACACACCATACTTTTTGAAAAACTACTCACGGATTTAATGGGAGTGGAATACGATCGTAGGATTCCCCTTTACGGTTCTGATTTGACGGAGGAATTGTATGCACTTATTGTTAGAAACATTAATCTTGAAGTGCCTCCTGCTCGAAAAAAGAAAATGAGCATATTGGTTTTGGAGGAGGATTATACTATGATTAGACAATTTCTAGGTGTTGATATACATGGTATTTTGGGTGCTTCGTATTTTGGCGAGTATATAGTGGAGATTAATTACAGGCGGAATTATATCGAATTGCACCGACTTGAGCATTTTGACCAAGCCCGGAGGGATTTTGATGTTTTTCCCATTCAGCTAATCAATCGAAAACCATATATCAATGCAGAATATGTAACATCCTCTAGGGACACGCTTAAACTTGATTTTTTAATGGATACCGGAGCGGCTCTACCTTTGCTGGTTCACACGAATACACATGATGAATTATCGCTTCCGGAAAATGTAATTGTAGGTAATCTCGGTTCTGGTCTGGGAGGCTATCTTGTAGGTTATATCGGACGTTCCAATATGTTTGAACTTTGGGATCAGCGATTTCCCAATATTTTGACGAGTTATCAGGATTTAGACAGTATGGCGGTAGACTTTCAGTTTTTGAATCGTCAGGGCATTATTGGCAATCAATTGCTGAGCCGCTTTCATTTGTTTATCAATTATCCAAGATCAGAAGTTTATGTAAGACCTTACAGGAGGGTAGATCGACCCTTCAACTTTGATAGGAGCGGTATCAATACTATTGCTGCCGGTCTGCGGTTAAATAATTACTACATTGTGCAGGTAATAGAAGGTTCGCCTGCACATGAAGCCGGATTGATAAGAGGAGACCGTATTTTAGCCATTCAGCGGATGCCTGTATCACTGCTCAATCTCGAACGTATTAATAACAAGTTATCCAGAAGGGAGGGTAGAAATATTAGGATGCGGATAGAGCGCGGAGAGCAAGTAAAAGTAGTTTCATTTGAATTGCGTGAATTATTTTAAAAAATTATTACCTGAATTAAGATAATTGGCTTACCTTTGCAGTCCGTTTTTAAAAAGTGGAATTATGTACGCAATAGTAAAGATAGCGGGTCAGCAATTTAAGGTTCAGGAGGGACAAAAGTTATATGTCCACAGACTGAGCGCTGAGCCCGGTTCAAAGGTATCCTTTGATGAAGTATTGCTGGTTGCCGGTGGCGACAATATCAGCGTAGGGACTCCCAATGTACAAAGTGCAGCGGTTGAGGCCACAGTTATTGATCATCTTAAAGACGATAAAGTGATTGTTTTTAAGAAAAAGAGAAGAAAAGGCTATAAAGTCAAAAGAGGTCACAGACAGTATTTATCACAGTTAGTGATTGACAAGATTACAGCTTAAATTTAAAACTTAAAAATTATTTCATCATGGCACATAAAAAAGGTGTTGGTAGTTCGGATAACGGACGCGACAGTAAAAGTAAAAGACTAGGTGTAAAACTTTTCGGTGGTCAGCAAGCCATTGCCGGAAACATCATCGTACGCCAGAGAGGAACCAAATTTCACCCGGGCAACAATGTAGGAATTGGTAGAGACCATACCCTTTATGCTCTTGTAGATGGTGAAATTCAATTCCAGAAAAAAAGGCTAAACAGAACTTTCGTTTCAGTGCTTCCCGCTTTTGAGGAAGTAGATGAAACATTAGATACAACTAATGCAGCTCCTCAGGCTGCTCAGGATACTACATCAGAAGAAGAGTAGTTTTTACACATAATTCTGAAGATTTTGGTTAAGAATAAAAAGAGCCGGTGCGAAAGTGCCGGCTTTTTTTGTGGGATTAGCTGGCATCTTAATGAAAAAATAAATTCGAAAAGCTCTCCAACTCTGTAATTTATTGTAATTTAGTCAAATATTAAACCTTATCAAATTATGAGCACCATTCCACTTAGGTCCCTAGTACAAGATTATTTTGCAATAGTTTTATTTTTTCTATGTTCTTCCTTTATTCCAAATACCCATTTTGGACAGTCTCTAAGTGATTTATATCCTAGCTATGGAGATGATGAATTTCCTTTTTATGAGAATGATGATTTAATTTTTCCCGATGATATACTGTTTGTTAGAGGGGATGGGAGTGATAATTTATTGGTCATGGATACCTTGAAGTTTTATTCCCTTATTGACGGTGAGTTTGAAGTTTCAAGAATAGAAATTTTTGGATATGATGAAGAATTCAGGTATAACAAACAGGAGGTTTGGTCGATGAGTCCAGTTTTAGGGGAGCTTGTACCATCAAGACGAATACAAATTGAATACAATGAACTTGGACTTATCGCCTCAGATACATTTTTCTTCTATAATAGTCATCTAAACTCATGGGTATATCACCAACACAGGGAAATAGAACACGAAGGAAACATACAACGAGGGACTAGGTATAATTGGGAAGTGGCAAATTCAAGATGGCAAGTATTTTCTATCACAGAGAATGAATTTGAAAATGACATATTTATTAAGCGGTCAATCTACTATTGGCGCGATCATTTACAGGATTTTAGATTAGAAGATATTTTAGAGCGCGATTATGATGAAGAACTTTTTAAATATCAACGAAATTATCGGTATGATATCCAGCTTGATTCTTTTTTTCTTTATGAATTACAGGAACGTCTATTTAATAATAATGACTTAATCGAGATTATTGATGTTTCCAGAGTTCCTATTGATGGAGGGTTTGAGCTCAAACCATTGAGTAGGAGGGAGTTTAGCTACAATGCACTAAATCAATTGACTGAAACTATAGATTATGAGCCTTATAATATCGTACTATTTGGTTCAGAAATAATCGCCTCGCAAAAAGACAATGGAACTTTAAAGTTTCAAATAATCGGTGAAAAACCTACGACTATTGCATCAGACTCCCTTTTTGGTTGGGATCCCGTTTCCAGATTTGTAAGGGCGTATGATCAGTATGGTGATTTGTTAATTTTTGAGAGATATGTTATCTCAGAAGAGGACCCTGAGGACTGGATTGGAACAAGAAGAACAGAGTTTGAGCGGGATTATGATTACAGTATGGGAACCTTTGTTCCCTATATTTTATTTAATGGCGATCAGCATATGTTATTATGGGAGGTAGATTATGATATACCTTCTAACAATATTATCCTGAAGCGAGAACATATATACTCCCCACTCACTGTGAATACAAAAGAAATCGATCCCGACAACCCCTTGACTGTATTCCCCAATCCTACCAAAGATGTGATCCATATCGAATTGGATCAGCAAATATCGAATACCTGGAGTATACAGGTAATCGATATGCTTGGAAGGTTATGGCACTCAGGCAAGTTCAATAGTCCAATGGAATTGAATACCCGGGAATGGCCCACCGGCATTTACAATGTCGTCATAAGTGATAAAGAGAGTGGATCGGTGGTGACAAGGCAGTTGGTGAAGTATTGATGTTTGGGTTATTCGTGCATAGAAAAAAACCACAGCATTTAGGATGCCTATGCTTCATGGAATGGTTTTGATCAGTAATCCACGAATTCTTTGACATTAGGTGTGTTTTTGAATGTCCAAATTTCATTGGACAAATGGTATAACTTTGTTTTTTTTATTGTCATGTACCAAGCTAAAAAAATCACTCTGTCAGAAGTAAATTATTACTCAATTAAATAATGATAACTTTTTACCCTCGACAAATAGGGACTGCACTGTTAAAAAGGAACCCGTTTAGAAAAACCCTACAGAAAAACTTCAGGATTACTAAACCTGGCTTGCGTTTAAAAAGTAGGGTAATTTTTCAGTTATTTTAAAATGGTAACCTTCTCGACCTGTTGTGAATCTCCATCATAAAACCGGATATAGTAAGTGCCGGACCTCGGAGCTGTCCAATTAAAGCTATGGTGACCTGCTGACATCATTTCAGAAGAAATAATTTTATCCACTCTTTGACCAAACGCATTGAATACTACTATCTCCATAGGAGAATTGGCTTTTAAGTCAAGAGTGATATTTATCAAACCAGGGGAGGGGTTGGGGAAAACTTTGATCTCATCCACAGCAGTCAGATCCTCGAGGTTTGAAGTCATGATAGATTCCACGCAATTTTTATAGGCCGGCTTAAAAACACGCTGGAAAACATCAGGACTTTCGTTAGAGCTAAATCCCGCTGAGTAGGCTATAATTTCACTTTCATCTATTTTCTCAAAATTCGGGCATATCAGAACAAATAGTGGAATCCCACCAAGACCTAACTCATGGTTTTCATCGTAATGGAAAAATAGTTGTCTATTGATATCTGTTTCGAATTTAAATTTAGGATAAGTACCTCCCCATTGCTCTTTCACTGCATTGATAATTTCATCCGTATTGTCACTTGGTAAAATCGTTAACCCATAGACTTTGAGTGGATTTTTTTCAACTGCCATAAATTCTTGATAAAAAGCCTCAAGAGAGGGAACACTTGCAGAACATGGTCCACAATTTGATGCAAAAAAATCGAGAACTACAATTTTGCCATTATTTAAGTCCTGGTGAATGGAATGCAAATTTCCCTTGGAATCTTTAGCCTCAAACTCAGGGATAGGTGGCCAGACCTTAAAATCCAGATCAGCTTTAACATATTCAGGGGAAGAAGGATAAATGCCATTAAATGATAGTATTTCAATAGAAATTCGCTGATCTTCACCTTTTTCGAGCGAAACTAAAGTTTCACTTGATATTTTTAATTTTTCAGTGGGTGGAATGGTGATATCTTGATATCGTTCGTAAAACGAATCACCATTGACCGTAAATTCAACTTCTATTTCATGGATTTCATGGATACCTCTGTTCTGAAATGAAAGATCAATATGTCTGTCTCCCGGTAGTGTAATACCATGATTGACCCCAGGAATTCTGGTATCGTCTTCACCAATAACAAGTCGGATATCATGTTCGTAAGGTGTACCTATTGCAACTTTTAGATTATTTACCATGAGTAGATGCCGATTGAAGGAGTTGTTGCGGAACGCGATATGGATGGTCTCCCCTTTAAATTCGGAAAGACTAATTATTCTGGCTTGCCAATAATTTGATTCTTTATCTATTTCAAAAATCAACTTATCAAAGTGCTCTTTTTCAGTGCCTGATGTTGAGATAAGTACTTGATAACCATCCCTCAAATCCGGATTAATGGCTTGTGCCTCCCATGTCAAAAATACATTTTCTGATTCAATTTCTATTGCAGGAAGTATCATCCATGCATCTGCCTGACCGGCATTCCAAAACCGGGAAGTACTTGTTGCAACATAACCTTCATCTGTACTGAGAAAAGCCCAACCAGGACCGACTTCAGAAGGTAGGGCAGGTGAATCATGAGTACTTTCAATAATCTTTATCCCTTTCCAATCCTGATCATTGAAATCATTTTCGTACAAAACCTGGACTTCTAGTGTATTCAGTATCGGATTCTTTAGATCACAATACTGACTATATCCATTTTGCACACAGTAAATTATTAAGAAAAAGAAATAGATAGAATGAGGTTTCATGGCTTTTGTTTTTTAAAAGTTTTATCTATTTAAAACCTTGATTTTGGAAAATGTGGCAATAGAGATTGATTTTTTTGCTTTTATATCAATTATACTGACCTAAATTATACATTGTAGAGTAAAATGCCTTCAATCTTGATGATTGTTTTTTGCTGATTACATGACAAAAAATTGGAAGTTATTAGAGGCTTTAATTCACGCAAAGACGCAAAGAAGACGCAAAGTCACGCAAAGTCACGCAAAGAATGTTTTGTTTGTTTAAAATTGTTTTTGAAATATCTAAAAAGTTTAAAATGACCGCTCCTTAATAAAGTTTATTGCCGAAAATTTAATTAAGATTCTCCTTAATAAAGTTTATTGCATTTTTCTTAAATAAAAACTCATGTAAGCAATAGCCATGAAAGACCTCGACCAGAAAGAATTAAGCATGGTCTTGTCTTAATCAGACTTATCAGTGCCCACTTTTGATTTCTCTATTAATCGTATTTTCGCACTTTCAAATACCGGTTATTAGCGAAATGATTATCACCGACTACCAACAGGCTATTGATTTCCTGTATCAGCAACTACCCATGTTTCAGCGGGTGGGTCCGAGGGCATTTAAGGCTGACCTCAACAATATTACTCAATTGCTGGCCGAGTTGGGAAATCCCGAACGGAAATTCCGCTCCATTCATATAGCCGGCACCAATGGCAAGGGGTCGGTTTCACATATTCTGGCCGCTGTACTTCATCGCTCCGGACTGAAAACTGGTCTCTATACCAGCCCCCACTACAAGGACTTCAGAGAGCGAATAAAGATAGATGGAGTATTGATTGAAGAGGATTTTGTTATAGATTTTGTGAATAGAATCAATGCACTCAGCCTTCAGCTCCGACCTTCCTTTTTTGAGATTACCGTCGCTATGGCATTTGAGTATTTTTACTATAAAGGTGTGGATGTTGCTGTCATTGAAACGGGGCTGGGTGGGAGGCTGGATTCGACCAATGTCATTGACCCGATTATTTCTGTCATCACCAATATAGGGCTGGATCACACCCAATTTCTGGGAGATACCCTTCCCTTAATTGCCGGAGAAAAAGCCGGAATCATAAAATCCGGTAGACCCATTGTTATTGGTGAAACTCAGACAGAAACGCAGCCGGTTTTTTTAAGCAAGGCTGCTGAATCGGAGGCACCCATCTCCTTTGCAGATCAGATATATGATATCGAATTGAAAACTTTAGATAACGGGTATTCCACTGCCGAAGTCTTTAAAAACAAACAACTTCTTTACTCCGGAATAAAAATAAATTTATTGGGGGGCTATCAAGCAAAAAATCTGGTTACTTCTTTTCAAGCTATAGATGTCCTGAATGAGCATGGATTTTCTATTCAGACTCAGCATTTGTTTTCAGCCCTTGAAAATTTAAGGCAGCTGACAGGTTTTATGGGCAGAATGCAAATACTTAAAACCAACCCAATGGTTTTGGTAGATTCTGCTCACAACCGTGAGGGTATGATGAAATTGATGGAAGAATTGGAGAACTTCAGTTTTGGAAAACTGCATATTCTCCTGGCGGTGGTAGGAGATAAGGCACCGGATGAGGTGTTGAAATTGTTGCCAGCCAGGGCTGAGTATTATTTCAGTCATGCCGATATTCCACGCGCTATGAAAGCTGAGGTTTTGGAAAAGAAAGCCGCAGAATTTGGATTAAAGGGCAATGTTTGGGCTACCGTTCCTTTGGCTTTTCAGGCAGCATTAAACTCGGCTGAGGTTGATGATATGATATTGGTTTGCGGCAGTATTTTTACTGTAGCGGAGGTGATTTAGCTTATAGATATGAGCTAAGAGGTCGGAATTTGAGGTTCTACGAGGTTTTATACGCAAACGATGCATTAAGCGAAGTCCATATAATACGAGTTCATAGCAGGCGGAACTATATGCGCTTTAAGAAATACTTTCTAATTACTTATCCCGGATTATTCATGAGATTTCGTTTCGAAAAGCAAAAATGTCAATAGAATTGGG
>RECS01000108.1 GCA_007693915.1 Saprospirales bacterium
TTATAATTGATTTTAAGTAAAGCTGGTGTCTTATTAGTACCTAAAACCTTAGCTGAGTATTTTTTCAACAGAAATTAAAGAGACCGCAACCATTTCCCACCCTTAGTGGTTAATTCAAAAAAAACTATAACACTATGTTTGGACTATTCAAAAAGAAGTCAGAAAAAGAAAAATTAGAAGATCAATACGAAAAGCTGATGAAGGAATCGTATGAACTCTCCCGAATTGACAGAACGAAATCAGATGCCAAAGCTGCTGAAGCCGATGAAATCAGGAAGAAACTAGACAGCATGAATTAATTCGTTAGTCATTAAATTTTAGCACAATGAAGTTATTGTTATTATTATTTGCATTTGCATCCTGCAGCCCAAATTACGATCCCATGGATTTATACGAAATAGCAGTGGTTGATATTTTCGGAGAAGAAACAACGCTGGAGCAGTACAAAGGTAAAGTTTTGCTCATTGTCAATGTAGCCAGTAAATGCGGACTTACTCCTCAATACGAAGACCTTCAGAAGATTCACGAAATGTATGAGGATCAAGGTCTCGTTGTATTGGGATTCCCTTCCAATGATTTTATGGGTCAGGAGTTAGATAGCGAAGAAGAAATACTGGAATTCTGTAGCTCCAACTATGGTGTTACTTTTCCCATGTTTTCACGAGTCTCTGTTAAGGGTAGAAATATTCACCCCTTGTACTATTATCTCACGAATGAGGACCAGAATGGTGTGACCGGTTCCCGCATATCCTGGAATTTTCAGAAATATCTGATTGATCGTCAGGGTGAAATCGTTGAGGTTATTTCTCCCAGACAGCGTATTTTTGATGATGAGATTTTGGAGAAGATTAAATCTTTGCTGTAATTCAGTTAGTTGTACTTGTATTTTAGGTTTTTATTACTCCGGTGGTATTGAGAAAATAGCAATATTTTTCTGCTTTTTTATAACAATGGAAATCTAACTAATAATAGCTTCTCACCTGTGCAAAAATCCAGCTTTTAACTTTTCAAAGTTTTATTTTTTTCAACTTCCTTATTTTGATTCTAGATACTCTTAGATTCATAGTCATCTTTGTGGATGACAAAACTTGCTTAATGGACAGCTCGATTTTAGCTGTCCACTAAGATCGCTCAAGTTATTATGATTTGCTTTGATTTTCATATCTTTGCATTCCTTTTTTAAAAGATGATGAGATGTTCCCTGAATACGATTTAATTGTGGTAGGTGGTGGTCATGCCGGTTGCGAAGCCGCAGTTGCCGCTGCCAATTTAGGTTCTAAAGTGATGTTGGTGACTATGAATATGCAGGTCATTGCCCAAATGTCTTGTAACCCTGCTATGGGCGGCGTAGCTAAGGGACAAATAGTCAGGGAAATAGATGCACTTGGAGGCTATACAGGCATTGTCTCTGATTATTCTATGGTTCAGTTCCGTATGCTTAATTTGTCCAAAGGACCTGCTATGTGGTCGCCACGAACACAAAATGACCGCATGATGTTTGCCGCAAAATGGAGGCAATTGGCGGAGGAACATCCAAATGTTGACTTTTGGCAGGAAATGGTAAAAGGCATAGTTGTTAAAGATGGTAGAGTAAAAGGGGTTCGTACAGGTATGGGCTTAGAGATACCCGCTAAATCTGTAGTGCTGACCAATGGCACTTTTCTTAACGGTATCATCCATATCGGTGAAAAGCAATTTGGAGGTGGTCGTGCAGGTGAAAAAGCAGCAACAGGAATTACCGAACAGCTTCATGAACTTGGATTTCGTTCAGGTCGCATGAAAACTGGAACTCCCCCCCGGATTGATGGCAGAACTCTGGATTACAGCAAAATGGAAGCTCAGTTTGGAGACGAGGGTGCCGGCAGATTTTCTTTTATCAAAACAGATTTACCTGAGCAGCAACTTCAATGTCACATCACCTATACCAATCCTGATGTGCATGAGCAATTGAAAACCGGATTTGATCGCAGCCCCATGTTCAATGGGCGAATCAGAGGAATTGGACCGCGCTATTGCCCATCTATTGAGGATAAAATCGATCGTTTTTCACAGCGGGACAGACATCAGATTTTTGTAGAGCCTGAGGGTTGGAATACTTGTGAGATTTACGTGAATGGTTTTTCTTCTTCCCTGCCGGAGGATGTTCAGTATAAAGCCCTGAGAAAAATAACCGGATTTGAAAATGCCAAGATGTTCCGTCCCGGTTATGCTATAGAATACGATTTTTTTCCTCCCACTCAATTGAAATTAACACTGGAGACAAGACTGGTAGAAAATCTCTATTTTGCTGGACAGATTAACGGCACTACAGGCTACGAAGAGGCCGCTTGTCAGGGCATGATGGCCGGCATCAATGCCCATCTTAAAATAAACGAGCAGGAGCCCTTCATCCTTAAAAGATCGGAAGCTTATATAGGTGTACTTATTGACGATTTGGTAAATAAGGGTACTGACGAACCCTATCGAATGTTTACTTCGAGAGCAGAGTACAGAATTTTACTGAGACAAGATAATGCTGACCTTCGTCTAAGCCCGCTTGCAGCTAAATTGGGAATGAGGGGTATGGAAGAAAGAATGGACAGAGTAGAATTGAAAAAAACGGAGATGGAGGAAATTATTCGCTTTTTCAAAAAAGAGAGCATCAGTCCGGAGCAGGTTAATATTATGCTTGAAGAAAAAAACTCCTCAACCCTTAGTCAAAAAGTGAAGTTGCATTCCGTAATTACACGACCGCATATTTCATTAAAAAATCTGGCAAGTTGCCATCAGGGACTACAGGATTTTATAAAAAAATGCGATCCTGAGTCTGTCCAATTGGCCGAAATCAAAATGAAATACGAGGGCTACATTGCCAGAGAACAAGATCAGGTGGACAAAATGGAAAGGCTGGAAAAGGTAAAACTTCCACAGAAGTTCGATTATCAATCCGTCAAAGCACTTTCAGCTGAAGCTCGGGAAAAACTAAACAGTGTACAGCCCATGACCATCGGACAGGCAAGCCGCATCAGTGGTGTTACCCCTGCCGATATTTCCGTTCTTTTGGTTCATCAGGGAAGGTGATTGTTTTTACTTTTCTGATTTTTGTAAATTAACAGCGAGCTTTCTTTCAAATCAGATAACTTTTATCAGATATAAGGTTTCAGAAGAAGTTAGTGTTCTTTGATTGAAGAACAAGGAACACCGATTTTCGAACTGATTTATGATTCAGTTTTTGCTCAGCCCATTGCCATAAGGGATCAAATGTTATTCTGAGGTATTTGCCTCTTTCCACTCTATAGCATTTCAGTAAAACCTATAATTAAAACACACCGAAAATTTGGATAATTAATCAATTACAACACTTTCAGAATAAAGCTATGCGGAGAATAAGGCCGATTATCTCCGCATAATTTGCGTAGATAGCCTACGTGCAGAGAATAAAGTGTATATTTGTCGCATAAAATGCGGAGAATGGCAATTTACATACATCAAAAAGAAAACTGGACTGACTTTTTCTGGGACGAGAAAAAAGTATATGCCATTTTAGGGGAAGCCAGAAATAAACAGGGCAGACTTCTTGGCAAAATGGATTCTCTGGGTTTTGAATTGCAAAATGAAGCTATATTAAATACCCTGACTCTTGATATTACCAATTCATCAGAGATTGAAGGTGAGTTTTTAGAACACAATCAGGTTCGATCCTCCATTGCCAGACGACTGGGAATAGACGTTGCCGGTTTGATAGACTCAAATAGGCATGTAGACGGTATAGTTGAGATGATGCTAGATGCCACGCAAAAATATAATTCACCTTTAACGAAGGACAGGCTATTTGGCTGGCATGCAGCTTTATTTCCATATGGGCGGAGCAATCTGACTAAAATTACCGTAGCGGACTGGAGGACAGACAAAACGGGACCAATGCAAGTCGTATCAGGACCTATGGGTAAAGAAAAAGTTCATTTTCAAGCTCCGGATTCAGCCAGGATAGAAGGTGAAATGAAGAAATTCCTGTCATGGTTTGAAAACAAGGATGAAATTGATCTGGTGCTTAAGGCCGCTATTGCACATCTCTGGTTTGTAACCATTCACCCATTTGATGATGGGAACGGACGAATTTCGAGAGCTATTACAGATATGACTTTAGCACGTTCCGATAAAAGCGTTAGAAGGTTTTACAGCATGTCTGCACAGATTCGAGTAGAAAGGAAACAGTACTACGAAAAACTAGAAGAAACACAAAAAGACGATTCAGATATTACAGATTGGATTTTATGGTTTTTAAAGTGTTTAATAAATGCGATTGAGGCTTCTGAAGATACCTTGTCGAAAATACTTCACAAAGCAGAATTTTGGAAACTGCACTCAACCACCCTTCTAAATATAAGGCAACTGAAAATAATCAATAGGTTATTGGATGGGTTTGATGGGAAATTAACCAGCTCAAAATGGGCGAAAATCAATAAATGTTCTCAGGATACAGCCATCCGAGATATTAAGGATTTAATCGAAAAAAAGATTTTAAAAAAGGATGCAAGTGGTGGACGAAGCACCAACTATTTATTGGCCAAATTACTGGATATTTAATAAACTGAACGATTAGTATAGGTTGTAATTAGTAAATTTTTGTTCCTAAACTCTTTTCTTTTTGTATATGAAAAATTGCAAAATTACTTGTAAGGAAGCCTTTAAGAGGACTTTGCAGGGTGCTTAGGAAAGCGTATCTTTTCTTTGTCGTTGGATTTCGCAGTTTTTAAAATATATTTACCGCGAAGTACGCTGAGGTCGCAGAGAATTCATAAAGAATTTGTCGTTATTAACGAAAAAAATCACCAAAGCCGATCATTCAAGCTAACAGCTCAGCCGATTACAGTAAACACTTAAAGCAGTTTTTTTGTCATACAGAAAGGTATATCTTTACAGCATCGATTCTATGAAACCAACTTCTTTTCAAAATACTGCAACTGTGATTTTTCTGGGAATTGGAATTTTCCTCCTCCCCCAAACTCTTTTTTCCAAAACAGAAGAATTTTTTCATACAGGAACCACCGTTTATGATTTGTATTCTGAAAGGATAATTGATACAACAGAGATTAGCATATCAGCTACTATTGATGAAATTGAAATCAGAGCGATGGAGTCCCAAAGCCCGCTCAGGCTGCAACCGGCAGCCATTAGCCAAATCGGAGCAATTGAATTGCAGAACTTGAATCCCAGAACGATATCTTCAGCTTTTAACTTCTCAGCAGGGGCAACCATTGAGGAGCGGGCGACAGCTTCCTATCGAGTAAATATCAGAGGAAGTTCACTCAGGTCTCCTTTTGGAGTGAGAAATGTGAAAGTTTATTGGAATGGATTTTCTTTCACCACTTCAGAAGGGACAACGCCCTTAAATTTCTTAGATATTTCATTGATTACCAACGCTACTATTTTAAAGGGGCCATCCGGAAGCCTTTATGGTGCCGGGAATGGAGGTGTTATTTTGTTTAATAATCAACCGCAAAAATATAATAGTGTAAAAACATCTGCATCAGCCGGGAGTTACCAGCTACAGCGTCAAGCCATACAATTGAATTACCGAGAAGATCACTTTTCTATCTATTCCGGATATTCTCAGATGAGTTCAGATGGCTACCGCAATCACAGTGGGATGGATAGAAAAAACTTCTTCTTTTCTTCGAGTTTTTTCCCTTCAGCCACCCAAAAAATTGATTTCCACTTACTGTATGCAGACTTATTTTATCAATTACCCGGAGGACTTAATTTTGAGCAATTTCAGGAAAATTCTCGTCAAGCGCGTCCAAATGCAGCAGAACAGAATTCATCGATTGAGAGTCAATTGCTTTTTACAGGCATCTCAGCCGAGCATCAACTTTCGTCCAATTGGATGAACAGGACATATTTGTCAATGAGTACTATAGATTTTGATCACCCATTCATTTTGGATTACAAAACTGAGTTGCAGAGAGAATGGGCAGCTCGAACTGTTTTCTACTACAATGGTTTGTTCCGTTTACAGTCTGTCCGTTTGGCATTGGGTGCTGAATACCAAAGTGGAAGGAAAACAGCTAGTAATTTTGCCAATATTGGAGGAAACAGGGACAGTTTGCGTTTTGCAGATGATATCCGCACAGCCAATGTCTCAACCTTTCAGCAATTGGAGTGGAAACCCGGAAATGGTTGGTTGATTACAGCAGCTTTGAGTCAGAATTTTACGCGTTACCAGGTAGATCGCTTTGCAGATAACATTGGAACCGGTCCCTGGTTGGTAAAAAGGAGTTTTGATCCGGTCTGGATACCAAGATTAGGTTTTAGTAAGGAGTTGAGTGATCAGTCGGTGATATTTGGTCTTTTCAGCTCCGGATTTTCTCCACCCACTTTGGATGAATTCAGAACCAATGAGGGAAGTGTCAATTTGGATTTAGAGGCAGAAAGAGGGTGGAACTATGAGCTTGGCTATCGATTTAGGGATAGGAGCGAATTTTTTCAGGCTAATCTTTCCGTTTTTTATTTTAATCTGGATCAGAGCATTTCAACATTTACCAATCCCGATGGGGTAGTGTTGTTTAGAAATTCTGGTGCTACTGATCAATATGGTGTTGAGTTGGAATTGGACTGGAGACCCTATAGCTCAGATTTTGGTTTGCTCAGGGAGATTGCATTGAAACATGCCTATACCGGACATTTTTTTTATTTCAGAGAATCCTTACGCGCTGAGGAAGATATTTCCGGCAACCAACTGACAGGGGTGGCACCTCATAAATTGAACAACAGAGTGGGTATTCAATTTGCCGGAGGATTTCAATGGCAGTTTTTTCATCTGTATTCCGACCAACTTCCCTTGGATGACCGCAATATGGTTTTTCAGGAGGCTAGACATATTTTGGGTACTAAAATTGATTGGAATTATCAATTGGGGAATCAATGGAAAATCAACGCAGGTTTGGGTATAGAAAACCTTACCGATCTCGATTATAGCCTCGGCAACGACCTGAATGCCTTCGGCGGCAGATTCTATCAAACAGCCCCGGGACGCAATTGGCATGCGGATTTGGGTGTAGTTTATCTTTTTTAAACCATTCAGACGATTATGATTTGCAGTTACAAAGGAGAGGTAAGTTAAAATAATTTACCTTATTTTGTGGTCTAATTGCGAAAATATGAAGCCTGAATTTAATGAGGATATAACTATAGGGGTGATAGGTCTGGGGTATGTTGGACTTCCTTTAGCAGTAGCTTTTGGTGAAAAGTACAGGACTATAGGCCTGGATAATAATCCGCGTCGTCTGAGTCATATTCTCGATCCTGATATTCTACACAGTGAGTTTGATAATCAAGTCCTTAGGGGAATCCTTGAGCAGGATATTACAGTTTTGGAAAAAAAGTCTTCAGGGCTTAAATTGACTGACAAAATAAGTGATTTAAAAGGCTGTTCTGTGTATATTATTACGGTTCCAACTCCTGTTGACGAGTCTAAACGACCTGATCTGACACCCCTTGTAAATGCTTCAAGAGATGTTGGAAATATTCTAAAAAGGGATGATTTAGTGATATATGAGTCAACAGTTTATCCCGGGCTCACCGAGGAAGTTGGGGTTCCTATTCTGGAAAAAGAGTCCGGCTTGAAATACAACCATGACTTTTTTGTTGGTTACTCTCCGGAGCGCATTAATCCCGGAGACCGTCACAGAACATTCAAAAGTATAGTAAAAGTAACAAGTGGTTCCAGCCCGGAATGTGCAGAGGTGGTGGATAAGCTGTATTCTTCAGTAGTGGAGGCCGGCACTTTTAAAGCCTCCTCCATCAAGGTAGCAGAAGCTGCCAAGGTAATTGAGAATGCACAGCGCGATATCAATGTGGCATTTGTCAATGAATTGGCAAAAATCTTCAAATTATTGGAAATAGATACAGCCGAGGTATTAGAAGCGGCATCGACAAAATGGAATTTCCTGCCTTTTCGACCGGGTTTGGTTGGGGGGCATTGCATAGGAGTAGATCCCTATTACCTCGCTCACAAGGCTCAGGAAGAAGGTTATCACCCTGAAATTATTCTGGCAGGAAGGCGAATCAATGACAGTATGGGTACTTTTGTTGCAACAGAACTGATAAAGGAAATGCTGAGAAAGGGTTTGGATTTAAGAAAAGGCAAGGTGTTGATATTGGGCTTTACTTTCAAGGAAAATTGTCCGGATGTTAGAAATACAGGTGTTTTTCATATTTATCAGGAATTGAAAGCGCATTCATTGGAGGTGGATATCGTTGATCCGGTCGCTGATCATTATATGGCTTCCAACGAATATGGGATTGAAATAGGACAGGGTCTTTCTGAAATAAATATGAGTGAATATCAGGGTGTTGTAGTCGCAGTGGCTCATGAAATTTTCAAGGAATTGGATTTTTCCTTTAATAAAGGCCAGGTGATATTTGACGTAAAGGGTGTTTTGCCTCAACCTAATGATTTTTTGAGGTTATAATATTTTAGCAAACTGATAATGAAATTAAAAGTCGTCAGTGAATTTTTTAATTTTTTTTCCTACTTCTATAAGTATGTAGGTTACAGGATTTATATATTGATTCTCTTGGGTTTAATTATGGGAGTTTTGGATGGTTTTGGTATAGCTATGTTTATCCCTTTAATAGAAATAGCTGCAAATGAATCAGGTGCAGCTGCTTCCGATTACATGGGAAGACTGGCTTTTTTAATTGATTTTATCGACTCAACCGGATTGCAGCTAACTCTTAATTCTGTTCTTGTTGTAATGCTAGTGTTTTTTATGCTAAAAGGGTTGATTAGTTATATTAAATCATTGAAAAGTGTTAAGTACATTCAGTTATTTACCAGAAAAATCAGAGAAGAGATTATCAGCGGGCTGAGTTCATTCGGTTACAGCTTTCTCGTAGCTTCTGATTCAGGTAGAATTCAAAATACCTTAAGTGGTGAAGCCCATGCTGTAGTTCGGGCATTCAATATTTATTTGAAGTTATTACATGCGATAGGATTATTAGTAGTGTATTTGATACTTGCTTTTCTAGCTCACTTTCAGTTTGCCATTTTTGTAATGATTGCTGGTCTTTTGATGAATATTTTGTTTTCCGGTCTTTTTAAAAAAAGCAAAAAACTATCGCGTAAAATTACAATTCAGAACCATGAATTTCAAGGACTTATCATTCAGAAAATCCTGCATTTTAAGTATCTCAAAGCGACTGGACTTATTAAGACTTTTGCTTTGAAGTTAAAAAATCAGGTTCGAAAGATCGAGGAGACCAATAAGAGAACAGGGATTATTCTGGCCTTTTTTGACAGTATTCGCGAACCTCTGACCGTCTTGATTATTGTTTTGATTATTTTGGTGCAGGTCAATTTATTTGGTGGAAGTATATCTATGTTGTTATTGAGTATTTTCTTTTTTTATCGCTCCATGACATCGATAATGAGTGCTCAGAATTTATGGAACAGACTACAGACAAATGCCGGAGCAATTGAGAATATGGTTGCTTTCAATCATGAATTAAGTGAGGGTGAGGAGTATAACGGACAAGTTCCCTTTTTAGGACTTAGAGACGGGATTGAGTTCAGGGATGTAGGGTTTTCATACATTGATGGAGTGGATGTGATTAATGGAATTGACCTTAAAATAAAAAAGGGAAGTGTGGTAGCAATTGTTGGTGAGAGTGGTGCAGGAAAGACCACTTTGGTCAATCTTTTGTGTGGATTGATTTATCCGGTGAGTGGTGAGCTGATTATTGATGAGAATGAAATCAGAAAATTGGATATTGTCACTTATCAAAAGAAAATCGGGTATATCACTCAGGAACCGGTAATTTTTAATGCCAGTATTTTTGACAATGTAAGTTTCTGGGAGGAGGCAACTGAGGAAAATAAAGAGCGTTTTCGAAAAGCCCTGGAGCAAGCTCGGATTGTTGACTTTGTTGACCAGCTTAATCAACAGGAGTATACCATATTGGGCACCAACGGACTTTCACTGAGCGGAGGTCAGCGACAAAGAATTACTATTGCACGTGAATTGTACAAAAAGGTAGATATTTTAATTTTAGATGAAGCTACATCATCACTTGATTCCGAAACTGAGGCAGATATCCGGTTGGAGATAGAGCAGTTAAAAGGAAATTATACTATGATAATAATAGCTCACAGATTGTCTACTATCAAAACTTCCGATCAGGTTGTTTTATTAAAAGAGGGAAGTATTGATGCAGTAGGGACTTATGAAGAATTGTTAAACTCTTCAGAAGATTTTAAAAAAATGGTTGAATTACAAACTCTTTAAATTATGTTCTAACTTAGCTTCATCTTTTTCCCAGCCACTTTCCAACTTAATCAATACGGCCATCCACAACCAAAAAAAACTCCCTACTTTATCCACTTCAATTTGGTCGTTCATCAATTGTAATAGCAATATGACGATCATGGAGGCGGCAATTGCGATTAAAAGATTCCTTTCAGAACCCTTCGGTAATCGATGATAGAGATTTTCTGCCCTTATCAGGAATACCACACAGATTGAAAAAAAGATGAGGAAGCCCGGGATGCCTTGCTCAATCAGCATCATCAAATAATAATTGTGAATCCCCGATTGCTCCGGATTATCACTTACATAAGTCTGATAAGATCGAACGGTGAATGCTTTGTAGGTTTCGTAGAAATTGTTAGGACCAAATCCTGTAAACGGTTTTTCAACTACCATATAATAGCCGGCTATCCATCGATAAAACCGTTCCATAGTTGAAATATCCTCAAATTGATATGTTGCCTCCAGTAGATTCCCATATTGATAATGCATTATTGTGGTCTCATAATTTGGGGCATATTCGAGATATTTTTCACCAGAAAACATAAAATAACTAAGCCCCCCAATGCTTAAGATTGCACCCGCCAGTGCCAATTTGGTCAATTTTAACCGGAATAAAAGCGGAGTAAAAACTGCAGCAAAAAGGGAGATCATTGCAGCTCTTGTATAACCAAAATACAGTGCGACAAGGAGAAAAAGGATGCTGATAAAGATCAATTTTCTCCTCCCGCTGTAGTTTTTACTTTCTGTCCACAAATACCAAATCAGAGGTAATAGTAATGCTATTATTGAGGAGTATGCAACCTTATTTCTGTAGAAGGGACCTACCACGCTGTTGATCGACCGAAAGGTAAAACCACCCTCTAAACCATGTCTGATGAAAATAATTATAGCAGTAATGAGTAGAGCAGAAAAGGTTACACCTAGAATTTTATTGAGCGTTATTTTTTTATCGATTAGGTAATACGCCAAAAAATAAAAAACCCCTAAATACCAGCATTTCGCCAGAAAAAACTTCATGGCTATGAGCTGATTAACCGCAAAAAAAAGGCTAAAGATTATCCAGCCGAGGTGCAAGAAAATCAGCCAGGTAAGTGGATGGGAGTAAATAGCTCCAGAGCGCAGTGTTTTATTGGTAAATAATGCAAACAAATAGACCACAAACAAAAACCACATCAATGGTTCTGAGGGCATATCTGTGCCCAATGAATCAGTTACCTGAAATTCATTAGAAAAGGGAATTAAAAAAAACAACAGTAGGAAAACCTTATCCAGATTATTCAGTGAGAATGCCAGAAAAAGTAAGACTGCCGGAACTAATAGTGGAATGATAGACTCTGAAAGTATAGCTGTCGTTGCTGACAGTATAACAACAATCCAATAAAGTATAAGACTTTTATTTTTGAAATCTGATCCTAACCAACTATCTGTAAACGAATTCACGAGGACGTGATTTTTTTAATGGTATCCTTATCTATTGACTCAATGGCTACAATACCCAATGCACCAAAGAAGATTACAAAAAATACACTTGCCAAAACGATCAATGATCTCTTTGGCCTGACCTTACGGTCTGGTGGATAAGCTTCCTGAATTACAAATACAGCCTGAAAAGGAGCCCGGTTTGCAGCTCTCAAGTTTTTTAGTCGCATTCGATCATAATCCAATTGGGTGTATTCCCTGTAATGTTGTGATTGCAACATTTGGATTAAGGGCATACCTACATTCATTCGTCTCAAACCCGAAAGTTGCTCTTCATCTCCCTCTGTCAAAAAACGATATTGCTGTTCCATTCCTCTCAGATTGGCTTCCATAAAAGTAAGTGTATCTCGCGAGATTCTTGGATTTGCTGACAAAATATCAAATTTCACCCTTTCTTTTTCCAGGTCAGTTTCCAATTGAGATATCAAGCCTGCAAAATGTTCAGATTGAGCATCTAAATTGTAGATGCCATAGTATTGTCTCATTCTCACTAGGCTATCTCTTAATATTGAAACCATTACCTCTTTTTCCATTACTGTTTTATCGAGCGTTTCAATCATATTTTTTTGAGCTGATTTCAGCACTCTTTCTGCTATTGATGCCAATCTTTCACGGGCACTATTGGCCATTTGGGCAGCTATTTCAGGATCAGTATCTTCAACCGAGAGTTCAATCCCGTCAAATCTCGTTTTTCTGATGGTTAAATTTTCATCCAGTTGGTTTCTTACTCTAGTGCGCCATTGTCTGGAGTCCGGTGCAATCCCATAGCGTTCTGTGAGCTCAAATTTTTCAATGAGATAGTCGAATAGTTCTGGGGATTGAGCCATAGCAATTAACCTGTCCATTTCTGCATCTGTACCATAAAACCTCATATCCGTTTGTGCACCCCCAAAGAGCTTCTCCGGCTTGATTAAATCCTCACTTGTAGGGTAGAATACTGTAGTTGCCTCATAGTAATTAGGCATCAATAGTGTGATTGCTGCTGAAAGCACAAATGCAATTAAACCAAGATAAATCAACCGTTTGCGATTGCGATACAAGGCAGATGCTATGTTCGCAATTTGATCTTTTTCTTTCATAATCTTTAATAAAAATTCATGCAAAAGTAGGAAATAAACGTGTAAACCATATGGGAGGGTCTATTTATCAAGCCATTTTCTTATTCTGTAGCTGTTTTTGTAAAAAGTCATGACCAGAATAGCCATAAATAAAGCCAAAAAGGGTAGCGATTGAAGTGATTTTTTAAGTAAATCTCCGGTCTCTGTGTTTTCCCGGAAATACATTAAAGGAATCACAGTGACCATAAAAACAGCAAGCCCTTTTAATAGAGTGATAGCCCCCATTCCCCTTGAAGCAAACCGGGATGCCCTTATAAATAAAAGAATTGCGACCATAAACTGTGTAATTAAAGTAGCAATACAGGCACCAATAATTCCCATTTTTGGAATAAATATCAAGTTGACGGTAAAATTAACTATCAGACCTGCAAGCAGAATGATATTCATTATTCGTAAATCTCCAAAAGCAAGTAAATAGGCTCCCGAGAGATTGAAGATGGATTTAAAAACAAAAGCTGTGCCGAGAAGCATCAAAACCATAGCTGCGTCAGGGCCCGGCTCCCGATAAAGTAGATTCATGATTTCCGCAGGGAATAATATGAAAACCAACAAAATAACCAAACTCAATATCCAGAGCAAGATTGATCCAAATTGGTAAAGTTCTGCCGGCTGTTCATTTCGCGAAAGCATCTTGCTGAACATAGGGTAGAGTAGCCCAATAAATAAAAAAGTTAACATTGTGGCCGCATCATAAAGTCTGTAAGCTGCAGCGTAATATCCCGCCTGTCGTTCACCGTCTTCCAGCATGTAGCCTATCATCACACCATCTAGACGATTGTATAGAAAAGTTGAAATCAAAATTAATGCAAAAGGAAAACTTTTTCTGAGAATAAGGAAAAAGTACTTTTTATCAGGAACTGAAATCTTTGGCAGTGCCCTTCTTCTTAGGATATAAAGGCAAATCAGACTAACGCTAAAGAATGAAATGGTCTGAGCCAACGCAAACCATTCGATACTGAAATGGGCTCTGGTTTGCTCATTCAGTAACAAATAGCCAACCAAAATAATCATGATTAACTTGTCTGCAACTGATAAAATGCTGTCCTTTCTATACCAACCAAGACCTGCGATGTTGCTCCTCAGATAAGCATTCATTGAATCAAGAAATAAATTTAAACCAACTAAGCCAAATAAAAGCGGATTCATTTTTACCAGTCCCAGAGCCCAGCCCGTCAAGATTATTCCACTGAAAAAAAGCAATCCAAGACTAAGCTTGATACTCAAAATATGAGGGAAATACTTCCCCAGGAGTTTTTCATTGAGAGAGATAAAGCGATTATTGAAGTTCTGAATCCCAAAGTCATTGATGAACTGAAAGAGGTAAATAAAGCCAAGGAAATAAAAGTAAAGACCATAGCTCTCCGGGCCAACTACATTTTGAACACCCACGTCGATTCCAAAGATATAAAGTGGTTTGATCATCAAATTGATGAGGATCAAAAAAGCCAGATTTAAGATAAATTCCCTTTTCATGCGGTTGTTTTGGGTTCAATTGGCGCGAAATACGAATTTGAAACTTGTAATATCGGCAGACCAAATGCCCATTAATCAAAAAGCAAAGATCATTAATTGAAAACAATTTACTACATTTGGTGCTATATCAATTTTTTTATTTATGTACCATTTACAAAAATTTAGGTTCGGTAAAGCTCGGTGGTTCTTATTTTTTGCGGCCTTATTGAGTTTTAGCTATTGTACCACAGATCTGCCTACAAAACCCACTGATGGCACAAAACAAGCCATTGCAGACAGTTTGATGATTGTTACAAGTCATCCACTGGCAGTCGAGGCCGGCTTGGAGATATACCGACAGGGTGGAAATCTTTTTGATGCTTTGGTAGGGGTGCAATTTGCACTTGCAGTTGTGTATCCACGAGCAGGAAATCTCGGAGGAGGAGGCTTCGCAGTCATTAGAACAGAAGACGGTAGTGTTGTCACCCAGGACCATAGAGAAATAGCTCCAAAAGCCGCTTTTCGTGAAATGTATCTGGACTCATTGGGTGAAGTAGTGGATGGGCTAAGTTTGCGGGGACATTTGGCGAATGGTGTTCCGGGTACCGTTGCCGGATTGTTAGATATTTATAAGGACTTTGGAGGTGAGGTGGATTTGCAAACAGTACTTGCGCCTGCAATCAGACTGGCGGAAAATGGTTTTCTTGTATCTGAGGTAGAAGCAGAGCGACTCAATAGATTTCAGGATCAATTCCGAAAGTACAGCACCCGACCTAATCCCTTTAGTCAAAAAAAGGATTGGACTGTCGGAGATCGTTTGGTGCAGCCGAAATTGGCAAAAGTCCTTAAAGCGATTGCTGAAAAAGGAAAGTCAGGTTTTTATCAGGGTTGGGTCGCTGATTCAATTGTAGCTGAAATGAATCGTGGCGGAGGTATCATTACTTATGAAGATCTCGAGAATTATCGACCTGTTTATAGGGAACCTATAGCTTTTGATGTTGATGAATTCAAAGTTTTTAGTATGCCGCCTCCTTCAAGTGGAGGGGTTTTATTACAGCAAATGTTTCACTTTATAGACGAAGGAAATCTCTGCTGTGAAGATGGTTGGGATTCAGAATCAGCTCATTTGTTGATAGAAGCATCAAGGGTAGCATTTGCTCTTCGTGCCGAGCATATGGGCGATCCGGATTTCATGAAGTTTACCACAGACCAATTGACCCATCCTGCCAGATTAGATTCATTGTGGCACTTTTTTGATCCCGAGAGAGTAGGTGAGGGGCAGCTTTTTATAGAAAAAGACATGGTGCTCCCTGAGACCTGGGAAACTACTCACACCTCTATTGCGGATGGCAAAGGGAATGCGGTTGCCTTGACTACTACGCTTAATTCCAATTATGGGAATAAAGTAGTTGTTGGAGGAGCTGGCTTTTTTCTCAACAATGAAATGGATGACTTTAGTATTCTACCGGGACTTCCCAATCAATTTGGATTGCTCGGTTCCGAGATTAATGCTGTTGCTCCCGGGAAAAAGATGTTAAGCAGTATGACGCCAACCATTGTCGATAGAGATGGTGAACTACACATGGTAATAGGTAGTCCGGGAGGACCAACTATTATTAGCGCAGTTTTTCAGGTTATGCTGAGGGACTTTTTATTTGATATGAATCCCTATGAGAATATTCAAAAGTCAAGATTTCATCAACAGGCTTTTCCGGAAGAAACGAGGATTGAAGAAAATGCTTTTTTTCGAGAGGTCATGGTGGAATTACGGGAAAAAGGACATGACTTTTCAGAAATTGAGAGGATGGCAGTGGTGAAAATGATTAAGCGAACATTAGAAGGCAAGTTAAAGGGTGCAGGTGACGAAAGAAATCCCGATGATCATGCCCAGGGGACTAATTCATGCTGTGATTTTTGATCTCGTCAGCCCACTTCATTGCATTCCGTGTTTTTACGAGATCAATTTTCCCTTCTCCTATATTATTAAATATGCATTAATTTAAAAATCCACCATCCGAAAGCTGAATTCATCAATCCCAAATCCATTTGTACTTCATCTTTTTTCTCAATTTCTCACTTTTTTTTTGACAATAAAAAGTTCGTGCGTATATTTCGGAATCAAATGAAGTAATCGATGCCAAAAATTGAGCACAACAGTCAGGAAAATAAGTTCAGGTTCAATGAATTGAAACTCTATGCGTCCACCGAATGGCTGGCAGAAAATAAAAAAAAATATCGTCAGGTTTTTGACCGCTATGCGACCTCATATATATATGCAGAACTCAGTTTCCATAACAAATTGTTTGACAGGGAAAGCTGGGAAGTGCAAGTGGACCTCAAATGTTTCAATGCCAAAGATAATCACAGTCAGGTGTGTGCACTTTCCGTAAAAAGAAAGGTCAGCAAATACGACCCCCTGATATACATACGCGAGGGTTGGGGCAACAAGAAAGAAGGTGTTTTTTGGAAACGTGGAACTTATTATTGGGATGCTTATATCAACAATCAGAAAGTTGCCACCAAATACTTTTATGTAGAAGATGCCGGCAGTGAGGTGGATATTGAAAACAACCCTTATATAGAGTTGGATTCCCTGAAGCTTTATGAGGGTGAATACGATGATGTGGCTGAGGAAAACAGGGCTTACTACCAGAAGTTCAGCAGTGAAGATACCAGGTATATTTATGCGGATATAATACTAAATAACAAAAACCTTAAGGCCAACTGGCAATGTGAGCTGTTTGTTAAGTTTTATAATCAAGCAAGGGAGCTCAAAGGCCAAGTGGTTAGGTTGCAGCAAATCAGACCGGACGAGGATCAGATTAGGATTACTGCCGGTTGGGGCTCCAACGTAAAAGGCTCCTGGAGGAAAGGCAGATATACGGTTGAACTGGTCTTTATGGAAGAATTACTGGCTGTTCTTCCCTTTGAAGTAGGTGATGAGTATGAAGAAGGGGTAGGTGTGTTACAATTACCTGTGCCGGGTTTGGGTGGTCTATTACAAGCAGCAGAAGACACTTATGGCAGTTTTGATGAACTGATGGTGCAAATGGATGCCCTGATTGGGTTAAACGAGATCAAAAAACAAATACGGGATCACGCGCGCTACATCCGTTTCCTAAAATTGCGCAAACAAAAGGGATTTAAGGAAAAAGACAGCATTAATGTCCACTCTGTCTTTATCGGTAATCCGGGCACCGGCAAGACAACAGTCGCCAAAATGATGGGTAAACTATATAAAAAAATGGGCTTACTTAGCAAGGGACATGTTTTTGAAGTAGATAGAGTGGATCTAGTAGGGGAGTACATAGGGCAGACAGCTCCTAAAGTAAAAGAAGCCATTGAAAAAGCCCGTGGTGGTGTACTGTTTATCGACGAGGCCTACGCACTGGCACGAGCCAATGACGATACCAAAGACTTTGGACGAGAGGTGATTGAAATACTGGTCAAGGAAATGTCCAACGGCAAGGGAGACCTGGCGGTGATTGTAGCCGGCTATCCCAAAGAAATGAAGTATTTTATGGACAGTAATCCGGGTCTGAAGTCCAGATTTAAACACGTTTTCAAATTTGATGATTACCTTCCTCAGGAACTTCAGCGAATAGCAAGGTATGCAGCCACTGAAAAGGAAGTTGTCCTCAATGATAAAGCCGGAAAATTAGTAGATAAGATAATCGTAGAAGCCTTTAGAAATAGAGATCGCAGCTTTGGTAATGCACGTTTTGTTTACGACATTGTCGATAAGGCCAAGATTAATCTTGGCTTGAGGATTATGGAAAATCAGGACAGGGAATTGTATGAAAAAGTTGAGCTGGAAACCATAGTAGAGGAGGATGTCAAAAAAATCAACATTAACCATGTCAAACGCCGACCCCAAATACCCATAGATGAGGGCTTACTAGAAGCCAGCTTAATTGAACTGGATAGCCTCATTGGCATGGAAAATATCAAAAAGGAAATCCGGGAATTGGTAGATTTAGTGCGCTATTACCATTCCATTGGAAAGGATGTACTGAATAAGCTTTTTTTACATACCCTTTTTGTAGGTAATCCGGGAACCGGAAAAACAACGGTTGCTCGAATTTTAACCAGAATATACAAAGCCCTTGGAATCCTGGAACGCGGCCATATGGTAGAAACTGACCGACAGGGACTTGTAGCCGGCTATGTGGGTCAGACCGCATTAAAGACTACTGAAAAAATCGAAGAAGCCCACGGTGGAGTATTGTTTATTGACGAGGCCTATTCCCTTTCCAATAGCGCAGGGGCAGGTGGAGATTTTGGAAATGAAGTCATCCAAACCATTTTGAAGCGAATGGAAGACAACAGAGGAGAATTTTTTGTTTTTGCCGCAGGATATCCCGACAACATGGAGAGCTTTCTAAAAGCCAATCCCGGCCTTCACTCCCGTTTCGATAAAATGCTTAAGTTTGAGGATTACTCTCCAACTGAACTGATCCAAATTGCAAATAAAATGATAACAGATGAAGACCTCACCATCAGTTCAGAAGCGCACGAGCACCTGTCTAGCTACCTCACTTTTATTTACGAATTGAGAGATAAATACTTTGGAAATGCACGTTCAGTGAGATCCGTAATTTTAAATGTAATCCGACAGTACAATTTGAGGTTGGCCAAAATGGTATCAGAAGGACAGCACCCTCAAACAACCGGAATCATTGAAATGGAGGATGTCAGTATCTTGCAAATGAACAAAGACCAAATGGTTTTTTCCAGAAGAGCTATTGGTTTTTCTAAGTAAGGGGTTATGTGACTTTCATTACAATCCATTGACATGTCTCTTTCTAACTTTGCAGTAGGAATAGTTAGCTAAAAAAAGTAAAATGAAAAGTAGTGGAACAAAGCCATTTAAACAATATCTGCCCATACTGGAATGGCTGCCAAGTTACAAAAAACAATACCTTAAGAACGATATAATCGCCGGACTTACTGTGGGGATAATGTTGATACCGCAGGGTATGGCTTATGCCATGCTGGCAGGACTAGATCCGATACACGGTCTCTATGCCTCCACTCTGCCACTGCTACTTTATGCTATATTTGCCAGCTCAAGGCAGCTCGCTGTTGGTCCTGTTGCGATTGTGTCTTTACTTACTGCTGCCGGCATAGCATCACTCAATCCGCAATCCACAGCTGAGTTTTTACTGTATGCAGTTACTCTTGCCATGCTGGTAGGTATAATACAACTTGGAATGGGTTTGTTGAAATTGGGGTTTATTTCCAATTTTCTCTCTCATCCGGTAATCAGTGGATTTACTTCAGCAGCAGCGATTATTATTGGTTTGAGTCAATTTAGACATCTGCTAGGTGTGAATATGCCGGGCAGCGATCAGATTCAGGTTATTTTTTATCATTTATATTTGAATATTGGCGACATACATGGAGCGACTTTTTTTCTTGGCATCCTTGGAATCCTTATCATAAAAGGCAGCAAAAAAATACATCCCACACTTCCGGGCTCATTACTTGCAGTGGTTGTAGGAATTTTGATCATCACTTTCTCTGACTTGCAAAACAATGGGGTCAGGATCCTAGGCAGTGTGCCCGATGGACTACCTGATTTGATGTTGCCCTCGTTCGATACATCAGTTTGGCTAGTCCTGTTGCCTATAGCATTGACGATTTCATTAGTTGGTTTTGCCGAAAGTTTTGCAGTAGCCAAAACAGTTCAATCCAAACATAAAGACTATAAACTGAATTCCAATCAGGAGTTAATTGGATTGGGTATGGCAAATCTTGGGGCATCTATCCTAAAGGGATTTCCCGTAACCGGCGGTTTTTCAAGAACTGCTGTAAATGATCAGGCAGGCGCCAAAACCGGATTGGCTTCGATCATTAGTGCACTATTAATTATTTTAACATTACTCTTTCTTACTCCTTTGTTTTCTAATCTTCCTACAGCCATTCTGGCATCGGTAATTATAGTAGCAGTGATTGGGCTGGTGAATATTAAAACCCCTGTGGAATTGTGGAAAAGAGACCGTTCGGATTTTTGGTTGTTGATGGCTACCTTTATTGTCACCCTTACCGGCGGAATTGAGACAGGAATAATAGCCGGTTTTGCACTCTCCATCATTCTGGTAGTTTACAAAGCTTCAAAACCCCATATGGCGAGATTGGGACGCATTCCCGGAACCCATATTTTCAGAAACATCGAAAGGTTCCCTGAATTGGAAGAAAGGGAAGATCTGTTGATGATCAGAATGGACGGGCCTTTTTACTACGCCAATGTAGAGTATGTAAAAGAAAAAATAGATAAGTGGTTAGAAGAAAAAGGCGAACCCCTCAATAAGATAGTTTTTGACTGCCAAACCATCACCTCTATTGACAGTACAGCAGCTCATGCCCTCCTCGACTGGATTACAGATTGGCACAAAATAGGCTTTGTAGTCTATATCTGTGGAGCCAAAGGACCAGTAAGAGATAGCCTCGAGCGTTGGAAAATCATTGATAAAGTCGGTCATGACTATTGTTTCCTAAGTAATGAATTCGTAATGGCCAAATTGGAAGGTGATATTGACGAGAATGAAAAGAAAAAAACAGACGGTTATACTTTTCAATCGAATTTGTAGGGTGGTAAAAAAGAATTCTTTTGCCCAAAGTAGTCGTAAACAAAATGATTCGATTGTAAATGTTTTATGTTAAAAACAAACAGGGAGCCTGAAATTCAGACTCCCTGCTTCCAATAAAAAAAAGACGATTTACTCAAAAGTTAAATTTATACCGGCAGTGATGAACCTCGGAGTGGAAACCCTTATCCCCTGAGGTCTTCTACTGACTATGTATCTGTTGTCCGTTAAATTTTTCACTGCCACATTCAACCTAATCGGTCTGTTGGGAAGCGAATAATATAAGTTGGCATCCATTTGCCAATGACTGTCTATCAAGCCACTCCTTCCATTGGGATTTGGCGAAGTAGTATTCAAAATGTCAGTGTATCGGTCAGAGATATAAAAAGCCGATAGTCTGACACCCAATCCGTTCTTAAGGCTAAAGTCTAAATTTTGATGAAAGGTAAATTCCGGTGCATAGGGCGTGCGGTTGTCTCTTGCATTAATCAACTCCTCATTCACCAAAAAGAATCGGTCACTGTTAAAATAAGACTTCATGTAGGTCAAAGAGCTTGCAGTTCTTAAGTCAAATGCAGGGTTTGATCGACCCAAATCCAGAAATATACTAGCCTCTACACCATAGTGTCTTGTTTCTCCACCATTCACCAATCCGGCTCCAGTACCTCCGGAGGATTCAGAAACAGGGATGATTTGATTGGAAAAATCCATTAAGAAAAAAGTCAGCTCTCCGGATACTGCACGCTGTGGATAGAATCTTGCTCCCAGCTCAGTATTCCAGCTCAATTCAGCATCTAATTCAACAACCTCTCCACTTGCTGTTATGGCATCTTTTAACCTTGGTGGAGAAAAACCCCTGTGAATCCCTCCAAACAGGCTTAAGAATTCAGAATGGTTGTAATTAAATCCCAGACCGGGAATCAGGGCAGTAGTAGAGGAGGAATTGTTCACCAAAGTATCCCTGATTTCTCCCACAAAAACACCTCTTAAGATCTCCCGTTTGTAATCATAATGTTCCAACCTCAAGCCTGCCGATATAGAAAAGGATTCAGATAATTTTAAATTGTTCTGTGCATAAGCGCTCCAGGCAGAACCGGTTCTGATTTCATCACTCTGCAGTAATCCGGAAGAAGCATCTTTTTTGCTCCCGTTTATCCTTTGCTCATAAGCAGTTTCTTTGATATACCGAGCGCCGGCTCTCAATTCATGGCCGGATTGGTTCAGTCCGTTGTAGTTCCACCTGATTCTTGGCTCTATTCCATAAACTTCAAAAGATCTATTTCGGTTTCCTGTACTATTTCTCATGAATACAGCCCCACCAGGAACTGATGTATCCCCCCAAACTACTCCTGACTGATTGCTGACGTTGGGATCATATGAAAAATCCTGTCTTCTCCAATTTCTGCTGACATGGTAGCCATAAACTGTTGTATTCAATCTAAAATTTGAATTGGGTGAATATGAATAAGTCAGGGAAGCTGACTCCTTGCTCACTACCAATAAATCATCTGGTGCCATCAATACATGATCTTGTCCACCGGCATCATACATGGTTTGCGTCAATCCAATATAGGTTGAATTGGATTCTTCACGGTAAACACCCAACTTTACACCTAATGAGGAGACATCGCTAATTTGGAAATTAAATTTACCATTGATGTCGTGGATGTCGTAACCAACGTAACCCAATTTATCCGCTCTTTTATATAGATAATTTAGCAGAAATCCTCCATTTTCATTAGAGGATCCGACACTCCCATAACCACTAAAATACCCTCCGCTTCCTGCATTCATTCTCACTTGTCCGCTTAATTGATCGGGAGGATTGGGTGTGATATAATTAAGTACCCCACCAATGGTTTGTGGTCCGTAAAGGATTTGTCCACTCCCTTTGATTAATTCCAGTCCACTCATGCGATCTATAGCCGGACTGTAGTACATTTCAGGCTCTCCGTATGGATTTAGTGCTACAGGAATTCCATCTTCCAAAATCAGTATATTCCTGCTTCTGTCAGGATCTAAGCCCCGCACTCCTAAGTTAATACGCAGTCCTGCACCCTCTTCTTCCTGCACCTGAAGCCCGGGCACAGACCTCAATGCTTCGTTTGCACTCACAGGAGCAATAAAACCAAGTTCCTTTTGATTGATCCTCTTAACTGAACCTGGAACTCTGCTAAAAACACCATAACTATCGCCTGGAATAATCATTTCAGGAAAGTCAAGAAACAGACTTATAGAATCATGAATTATGGCCTCATCCCCATCATGCTTGTCATTGACTGCATAAATTGGCCTTCCTATAGATAGGTAAAAAACAAAAATAATAAAGTAAATGTAAGTATTTTTCATCCTTATGCTTATTTAGACTAATTAAAAATAATGGCAAATGTAAATCAGATTTTTAAATTCTTGTACACTTTGCTTTTGTTTTTTTTTTTTAATTTTAGACCTTGAGTTTATCACCTGGTGACAAAGGACTCCTAATTTAGCGTAACCTTAATCAACAGACTAAGTGGTTGGATTTTTTTAATGGGGATACTTTGAAATAATAAAGTTTAACAGGTTTAATTCAATTTTAAATTAGTAAAACTATCTTGCTTTGAATTCGAATTGTGATTATAGCTGGGGGAATAATTAAAGGCTGACTGCTTATTTTGAAAAGATAGATTCAGAATAACAATTAGCAAATATTAAAAATGCCAGTTACCACTCATTTAAAAGCTATATTAGCGATTTATTTGAGGAAGTTTTCTGGAAAAGCTTTGATATGACCGGGCAAAACAAAAGGGTTAGTAGGATAATGTATCTGGTGTGGGCATTGGGTATTATATTACTTGCCTATTTGCCTGGTGGAGCAAATTTCTATGTTTTACTGCTGAGTTATTTTGTGGTTTTTGCCTGTTATTGGTTTATTATCAACCCAAAAAACAGGATACGTCTTAAGAGCTTGTTGTTTGTAGCAGTTTTAACCAGACTTTTAATTATACCTGCAAGCCCCAATTTGTCTGAGGATGTATTTCGTTTTGTTTGGGACGGCCAATTAGTTATTTCCTTAGAGAATCCTTATGAAAGGACACCCTCTGAGTGGATGGATGAAGAAGATCAATTTCCACGTTTTGTTGATCGGGATTTATATACAAACCTTAATTCAAAAGAATCGCATAGTATTTTTCCCCCGCTTACACAATTGGTTTTTGGCATAGGTAATGCTATATCATGTGCAGACAGTAAGGGGGCAGCCTTTTGGACCAAGGCATTTTTGGTAGGTATTGACATATTGGTACTATTTCTAATAGTCCCTTTGCTGAGGCGAATACGCAGATATCCGGGAATGGTAGCTATTTATGCATTTAATCCATTGGTTTTGCTTGAAATATCAGGTAATATTCATCATGAGGGTTTAATCATCTTTTTTCTGGCCCTTTTTCTTATGTATTTTTTCGGTCAAAAAGGCATTCGATCCGGCATTATGTTGGGTCTTGCGGCAGGGATTAAACTACTTCCGCTTTTGCTGATTCCAGTGGTGTTGTTTTTAAGAGGATTTAAACAACGCCTTAGCTTTGCAATTTCTGCAGCACTTATTGCCTTTATTTCTTTTTTCCCACTTCTTTTTTCCAGGGCTTATGTCGGGTATTTGGAAAGCTTGAATGTGTATTTTCAGACTGCTGAATTCAACGCCTCTATCTACTATGTACTTCGTTATTTGACGATTTGGATAAAAGGAGACAGTTGGATTGAGGTGATTGGACCATTGTGTAGTTTGCTGTTTCTGGGTTTTTATACTTTTTTCCTTTTGTATTGGAGAAAAATTGGTTTTGATAAAAATCGATTGATCGATATGATGGTGATTGTCCTCAGTATGTTTTTTCTTTTTCAAACCATCGTTCATCCATGGTATATCCTGCCAATCGTCTTTCTGGCATCACTATCAGGCTGGAAATTTCCCATTATTTGGAGTGGACTTATCATTATTAGTTATCACGCTTATGTATTTAATCCTCATCAAGAGATTATCCCATTGACTTTAATGACCTATGTAATTTTGTTTTTCTCTGCCTGGTATTTTGATAAAAATAGATTTGTAAAGATGTTTAGGAAGGTCAAAGAAGTAGAGAGTTAACAATTGAGTCGATAAACAGGAATTCACTAAATTTACCCCCTGACCCTCAAAACAATCTTCCCAAAATGGTCGCCTGATCTGATTCTTTCAAATGCTTTGTGAAAATCCTTTAAATCAAAAACGCTATCGACAATGGGTTTTATCTGATGTGCTTTTACAAAATGGAGCATATTCTGAAAGTCACCTATCGACCCCATGGATGTACCCATGATGTGCAGCTGTCTCCAAAAAATCAATTGGGGACTGATATTATTACTTTTTCCCGTTGTACCTCCGTAAATGACCAATTTGCCACCTGGTTTGAGTAGTCCGATAAGTCTTGCCAATCCCTCACCTCCGGCACCATCGACAATCAGGTCAAAAAGCCCGGCCTCAGATTTTAGCATTTTACCCCAATTTTCTTTTTTGTAATTGACCACTTGCCGGACTCCCATAGCTTCGAGTTTTTCGGCTTTTTCTGTTGACCCCGTTGTGCAAAAAACTTCGGCCTCAGCAGCTAGGGAAAATTGGATGCAATTCAAGGCAACACCACCACCACCTCCGGTTATCAGAACTTGCTGACCCGCTTGTAAATCTCCTTTTGTAAAAACAGCTCTGTAGGCCGTAAGTCCGGCGAGAGGTAATGCCGCTGCCTCTTCCATTGATAAATGAGGTGGAATAGAGCGAATATTACTAGAGGGTACCCTTATTTTTTCTGAAAAAGTTCCATGACCGGGCATCCCAAGTATATAAAAATCCTCAGACTGAAACGCCTCATTTGTTCCCCAATTCAGCCCAGGATTGATGAGTACCTTTTGATCATCGCAATATCCCGCACCATCAGAACCGAGGACAATATCATTTTTTATCCCAGGGTATAATCCCTTTAGAATAAAGTCATCGCGTTTATTCAATGCAGCAGTGTATAAATTTACTTCTTTCCAATCCGTATTTCCTTCAGGCAACTCAAAATCCTCTATGTATTCACACCCTTTATCCTGGTTTTTAAAAACTACTGCCTTCATTGTTTTTTGCTAATTGCTTTTGATAAAAATTAATCTTCCGTATTCTACAGCATTTTCTGACTGCAATCTAAAGTGGTAAATTCCACTGTTTTGAAATTTGTCCTCCTCAAGACGAATAGAGTTTCGACCAAGTAATGTAGAAACGGTTTTAGTGAATAAGTGTTGACCAAGATCATCATAAATCCCTAAAGTCACTTTTGATGGTGATTCAGTTAAAAAAAGAATTTCTACTGCTGAGCTAAAAGGGTTTGGTCGGACCTCAAGTTGACTTATCGGATTGGCAATTGCTTGCTTGTTCCCAGTAAAAGATAGCGGTTTGGAATTGTCCAAATCAATGACTACCTCTGGACTTAAGTGTTGATCGCAAAAACTAAAATCAGGAGTACCTCCATTAATGCTCTTTTTTCGGAAATAAAAACTGAAGAGAGGTGCTGCCTTGTAATTACTGTATTCCATAAAACTATTCCAACTGAGCAGAATAATCCCATCCTCCAATCTTTGAAAGTTGAAGTTTTCAAGTTGTAATTCAGGTAAAATTCCTTTTTTCCAATCTTTAAATTCCAGCTTATTGGGGTCAAACTTAAAAGCAAACTGCATGCCCAAGGGTGTAATTTTTTCATCGGTAAAAAAGTCAAGTTTCACCTTGTTTTGCAGGTCATTTAGGTTTGTGTTCAAGCTAACTGTTTCCTTACTGTCTGCTCGATCTTCACTGTTTCGAAGATTAGAGGGGTCGTTACTGTTGTTGACATCACCAATTTTAACTCCAATGAAATTCGCATCGTTTATAGATTCATTCAAATCTAGATATTCTCTGATCGTTTCAAGATCATCAGGATGCGTAGGTTGAAGTAGACCAGTTGGTAAATTCTGCTCTGAATTGATGAGTTTCCAACTTTGATTAAAAGGGAAACGATTTGTCCTACCTAAGATAAGATTCCGCATATCTATAAGGTCGAGTACATTTAAGGTGCCATCAGGTCTGACGTCTGCTGCAATCAATTGATAAGGTGAGTTGAGTAATCTGAGTCCCAGGATATGAGCTTGCACCAAAACGATATCCCAGGTGGTTACGCCATTCATTGGATTGATGTGCTTTATAGGTTCAATAAGCTGATTGCTACCGAAAGCAAGTCCTTGGAATTCAAATTGTCCATCGCTCGAGGTAGTTTGAAAATCACTACTTAGCCCATTCGTGAAAAGGAAAACTTCTCCTAAGCCTATTGGCAAGCCATCCTTTGTAAGCAGTTGACCGGAAATCGACAATTGATTACACAGATCTAATGAGTCTGTAAAGGTGAGGTTAAAAGTACAAATACTTGAATTACCCCCCTGATCAATGGCAGTCAGTTCAAATAAATTTTCACCCAAGGCGGTACATCCCAATTCAATTTCAAGGGGCTCTTCAATTTCAAGCTGACAATTATCCTCTAAAGTTACTATAGCATCAGAAAGATTGATAATTAAACTGCTGCCCTCTTCTAGAAAATATTCTACGTCTTGACACTCAATAGTAGGGGATTGGTTGTCCTCTAAAGTGATAGCTATTTCACATTGAGCAGTATTTTCATTCGAACCGGTAGCGGTGACAATCACGGTACTCACTCCCAGATCATCGCAATCAAATTCCGTTTGTGAAGCAGCAAGATCAACTGTACCA
>RECS01000070.1 GCA_007693915.1 Saprospirales bacterium
TGGGAAAATATGAATTTAATTATGTGGACAGGCAGGTTAATACCTTTTCTAAATTTACTATCTTTAGCACTATCAACAGATTTTTAAAAGACAAAATAATGCTTACCAAACTTCTACTTGTACTTATCGTATTTTCTTTAAATTTATCCTTTGCCCAAGAAAATAACACTATTGAGGATTTGAATAACCAGCTTCTGGAATCCGGTAGTGCGGAGGAGAAATTATTGATTTTAGAAAAGCTTTGGCAGCAGACTTCATATGACAATGAGCAGGAGGCTATTAAATACGCATATAGTGCTATCGGTTTGGCGGAGGAAAGTAAAAATATGGAGCAACTGGCTCGTGCACATGAGCGTTTAGGCATTTCTTATTCAAATATTTCCGAACTTCATAAATCCAACCATCACTATTCCATTGCTAGCCAACTCCATGAAAAATATGGAGAGTTGAGGCGGGTTGGGGGTTTGTTGATCAACAAAGGTCTCAACTTTAAAAGTTTTGGTCAATTGGACAGTGCCTTATTCTATATCCATTTGTCAGAAGAGTACATAGACCTGTTGTGTTGTAAAGCAGATAGCCTTTTATACGCACATTTTCTGGGCACTAAAGCCGGCATATATTTGTCCAGAGGGCAATACAATTTAGCACTAAAAAATGCCGCAACAGCTGCTGAGTTAAACAAACACTTTCAGAATGAAATAGGGTATGCAGATCAATTATTGACAATAGCCGATGCAAATGAATCATTAAAAAACCATAGAACAGCTATTGATTATTTTAAAGAATGTCTGTCTATTTACATGATCAACGATGATCTGTATTTCACTAGTGAGACCAGCAGGAAATTGGGCGTTGCTTTTTCCAATTTAAACCCGATTGAAGAGGACAGTGCAGCATTCTATTTTAAAAAAGCTATAGATATCGCCCAAAGAATTGAAATTAGATCTCTTCAAATTACATCCTTCATTGATTATGCTAAGTTTTTATATAAAATCAATCGTATGGGTGAGGCAAAAGAGGCACTTCGGCGATCTTATGAATTGGCAACTTCAATAATGGACACCTTCGGCTTATCAGATATTGCACTCATTATGGGGAAAATCCATGTCGTTGAAGGAAATTACGAGCAAGCTGAAGATCAATTAAACACAGCTATACAGTTAAAAGACAGAATGGGTTTATTGGCGGGTAAAACAGATGCCACAAAAAGTATGGCTGAAATACTTTACCAAAAAGGGCACTTTAAAGAAGCCTATGACTATTTTATAAAGTACAAAATGCTTTCAGACAGTCTTTTTAATTTGGATAGAGCTGCAAAGTTTGACGAACTACAAATCACTTTTGATACCCAGCAGAAGGATACCCAATTGGCTTTGCAAAAGGAAGAAATAAAAGCGCTTAATGCAAAAGCCAGCTTTGATAATCTTATAAAGACAGTATACGGAATAGGGATGTTTTCATTTTTTACCATATCAGGGCTGATCTTTTTTGTGTATAACCAACGGATAAAGAACAACAAAACAGCACGGGAAAAACAGGAGGCCATCTACAAAAAAGAAATAGAATTCAAACAAAAAGAATTGGCATCCCAAACCTTACATTTGGTCCAAAAAAATACTTTTATTCAGGACTTGAAAGAAAGTTTAGAAAGGATAAAATCATCACCTGACTTATTCAAATTCGAGATGGGAAAATTAATGGTTTTGATCAATAGAGAAAGTGCAAAGGACCATGACTGGGAAGTCTTTAAATCTTATTTTTCTGAAGTTCACAACAATTTTGACATTAGAATAAAGGAGATTGCTCGTGATCTTACTGAAAATGATATCCGTCTGGCTTCCTTTTTAAGAATGAATCTATCCACCAAGGAAATCGCTTCACTTTTAAATGTTATGCCAGATAGCGTACTCAAGTCAAAATACCGGCTGAAAAAGAAACTGAAGTTGGACAAGGATGATGATTTAGCTCAATTTCTGGATGGGTTATGATATATCGAACCATTCATTATTAAGGGGAAATCAGATGTTTTTATTCCCGGTATACAAAGAGCTGTGCGCCTGCAAGATTTTAATATTCTCATAACCCAAAAAATAGAGTAGGTGACTTCAAAACAACCTCACTACTCCTTCGTCTTCTTCGACTTAAAATTATCACTTAAATCGTTGATCTGCTTTTCCATTTTCTCAAACTCCTCTCTTACCTTTTTGGAGATGGCATCAACGTCAATCCGCTCACCATGCATCAACAAGCGCTCTTTAGCAGACTTTGCCTCCGGTGTAATTGCCCACAAAACAATGTAAACAATCAAGGTGGAGCCGTAGGCAAACAAAAGAATCACAAATGCAATGCGCACCCAAAGTGGATCTGAAATCCCAAAATATGCAGCCAAACCACTGCAAGTTCCCGAAATGATGGCATTGTCGGGATCGCGATAAAAACGTTTCCCGGTCTTGTAATTTCCAGTTCTTTGCTGTTTTCCCTTCGACTCATGTTCTTGAGTAACTTCTTCCCAATCCGCCTCAGCTCCCAAATCCTCAGGAGTTCCCATAACAGAAATAGCTTTGCTTACATCCTCTTGGGTCGCAATTGAGCGACCATTTAGTTCAGCCGAAATCAGCTCAGCCATCCTGGATTCTATGTCAGTTAGAATTTCAGTGGACCCTTCCGTCTTATCAAAGTGAACTTTTAGTAACTTCAAGTACTTGGAAAGATGCTGGAATGCATCCTCATCCATGATAAATGGTTGCCCACCAAGATTTACGTTTACAGTAGTTTTCATTTCATTAATTTTTTGAGGTTATGTTGGATACAGCCTGAACCAATTCATTCCAGCTTTGATGAAGTTCCCGGTAAAATTCCTTCCCGGTTTCTGTAAGTTTAAAGTACTTCCTCGGTGGCCCCGAAGGCGATTCCACCCAATAGTAATCCAAAATCCCTGATTTTTTCAAACGGGTTAACAAAGGATAGAGCGTGCCTTCGACCACAATCAGATTCTTGGTCTTCAACTTTTCAATGATGTCAGAAGTATATACATCTTCTTCAGAAATGATCGCCAAAATGCACATCTCAAGAACTCCTTTTTTCATCTGTGAATTAATTTTCTCCGTATTCATACTGCAAATATATAGCTCGATATAATACCTTGCATAACAAAGTACCATAAAGTTGAAAATAACTCGACAAATGGATTGTTTTGATCGATTAGGGGTTTAATCGCTCTATTGTAAATTGGTCGTTTTCTTGTAAACTGTAGCGGAAGCGATCGTGCATTCTGTTTTCTCTGCCTTGCCAGAATTCCCATTCGGTCGCATCAAGCACGTAACCGCCCCAATCTTCCGGCGTAGGTACAGGAGCATCTTCGCCAATTTTTTTCAGATAAAAAGCGAAGTTGTCCTCCAATTCTTTTCGGTCGGCAAGTACTTTACTTTGAGCGGAGGCCCATGCAGCAATCTGACTGTATCGCGGTCTTGATTGAAAATATTCATCAGATTCAGCTCGGCTCAATTGGGATACTTTTCCTCTCACTCTCACTTGTCTTGCCAATTCAGCCCAGAAAAAAACCAGAGCAATACCGGAGTTTTGTTTCATCTCCAGCGCTTTTTTACTGTTGTAATTGGTGAAGAAGGTAATTTTTCCCTTAGACAATCCTTTGAAAAGCACAATTCTAACGTCTGGCATTCCCCTGTCATCAACAGTAGCAAGAGACATGGCATTGGGCTCAATGACAGCGGCATTCAGTGCATCCTCAAACCATGCTTGAAATTGTACAATGGGATCTGAATGGAGTTGATCCAAATCCAAAGGTGCTCCTAGGTATTCCCGTCTTATTTTGCCGTAGTCTTTCTTATTCTCCATTGTTGCTAAAAAGTTTTTTCGTTGTGTTTCTATAAAACAAAATACCCCTGTAAGCCATCCAATACATTGCCGGAACTACTATAAGGGTGAGGAAGGTAGCAAACATCAGACCATAGATTACGGTCCATGCCATTACTCCCCAGAATTCTACACTATCCCCTCCTATGTAAAAATTGGGATCCAAATCAGTCACAAATGTAAAGAAATTGAAATTAAAGCCTATAGCGAGAGGAAGCAAACCGAGAACGGTGGTAATTGCAGTTAACAATACCGGCCTTAAACGAACAGCTCCACCCTCTACTATGCATTCTTTTACTTGACTTTTGGTTAAATCAAAAAGTCCATTGAGTTCAAGATCAATACATTTTCGCCGGATCAACAGGTTGATATAATCAATTAAAACTATGGCATTGTTCACCACTATACCGGCCAGAGAGATTATTCCCACTCCAGTCATAATGATGACGATATCTACATTGTTGACTACATAACCGAGAAAAACACCAATCGTGCTAAAAACGACAGAAAGAATAATGATGAAAGGGGTAATCAATGAATTGAACTGAGATACGATTATAAGGAAGATCAAAAATATAGCGACCAGAAAGGCGGTATTTAGAAATTCTAAATTTTCCGCCTGTTCTTCTTGTTCACCGGTAAACTCATATTGAATATGTTCCGGCATATCAAAGTTATTCAAAGCCGTCTTTATTCTATCGACTACTTCATTGGCATTGTAGCCATCGAGTACATTGGAGTAAAGCGAAACCACCCTCTGTTCGTTTTTTCGGTTGATGGAATTGTAGGTGGAGGTAAAATCAATATTGGCCACGGCAGAAATCGGAATGGTAATCAATCTGCCGGATGAGGCACTTCTGAAAACAATTTGCTGATTCATCAGGTCGCTGATGTTGTTGCGATATTCCTCTTTGAGCCTGATCATAATGGGATATTCATCTTCACCCACTTTGAATTTGGTGACCTCTTTACCAAAAACCGCAGAACGCATGGCATCTGCTATTGCAAAAGTACTTGCTCCATATCTTCTGGCTGCCTCTCTGTCAATATTGATTAATAGTTCAGGTTTTCCCAATAATAGGTCAGAACGCAATTCCTCAATTCCACCAATTCCCTGAGCATTGATAAACACCCTCATTTCATCTGATATAGTTGCCAAATCCTCAATTTCCTCTCCGGATATCTCTATATTAATCGGTCTGCCAACCGGAGGCCCATCGCTGTTTTTATCAACTGAAATCTCCACACCCGGAATTCCCACAATACTGCTTCTAATTTCCTCCATGATTTCAAAGGTGTTAACGTGAATTCTTTCATTTTGAGGTACAAAAGAAACGGTAATTCTCGCTCTTTGGGGTGAAGCACCAAAGTCAGGTCCAGAGTTGGGGTCAGCCGTATTTTGTCCTATTTGGGCAAGAACTGCTTCTACTATGTCTCTGTGGGGTTCTATCGTATTCATAATGCGATCTTCCAATTCCCGGACTACATCATCAGTTGTGAGGATATCTGTTCCAAGGGGAAGTTCTACAAATACGTTGACAAAAGCCGGTTGAGTTTCCGGAAAAAGGGTGACTTTCGGCTGATTTAAGCCCAAAAGGACAACTGCAAAAATTAACAAAAGAACGGTACTAAAAAAAACTACAATCGGCATAAAGCGATTCAATGCCAAGCGGATAAACTTATCATAAATGCTTTCGAGTACCGGAATTAATTTGTTCTGAAACCAAAAGGTAGCATCGCGCAGTAGGAATATATTCAGCAGAGAAATGACAATTGCAATACTCAACAAATTGCGCGCCCACATTAGCTCAACAAAATGAAATAGCAGAGCAAAGAGAAACATGATCAAGACAGCAATCAAAACATTGAACTTCTTCCTTTTCCTAACATTTGCATCCTCATCTTTTTTATCAATTTTCATGTACAGACTGGTCAATACAGGATTGATGACCAGTGCCACAAAAAGTGATGAGGTGAGAACTATGATAAGTGTTATGGGCAAGTATTTCATAAAGCTTCCCATTAAGCCAGGCCAAAATGCCAGGGGTAAAAACGCTGCCAAGGTAGTTGCTGTAGATGCAATAATGGGAAGTGCTACTTCTCCCGTTCCATATTTAGCTGCCTCTTTTCCGGAAAATCCTGTTTGTCGCAGTCTGTAGATATTTTCTACTACCACTATGGCATTGTCAACCAGCAAGCCAAGCGCCAGGATAAGGGAAAATAAAATAACCATGTTGAGGGTATATCCCAACATATTAATAATGAGAATACCCATCAACATAGATAATGGAATCGCGACCCCGACAAAGAGCGCATTTCGTATTCCGAGGAAAAACAACAGAACTAGAATAACCAAAATTACCCCTGAAATAATGCTGTTTTCCAGATTTTGAACCATATCCCTGGTTTGAATGGATTGGTCATTGAATATCTGGACAGTAAGATCCTCAGGAAAAACCCTATTCTCTGCATCTTTTATTATTTCTTTAATTTTATCGCTGGCATCCAAAAGATTTTCACCGGCTCTTTTGATCACATCAAGAGAAATAACCGGAAGTTGATCTGATCTGGCAATACTTACTTGATCTTCATAATCCAGTTTTACTTCTGCAATATCTCTGAGGTAAATGGTTTTCTGATCCTCACTTTTTACCACAATATCACGTAATTCTTCCACGCTCTCAAATTCCCCAACCACACGAACAGTTCTTCTGAAACCATCAGCCAGGATTTCACCCCCTGACATGGTAACATTTTCAGATTGAATGGCATTTTCTATATCCGTAAAATTGACTTTGACGGATTGCATGCGGAAGAGATCCACATTGATTTGCACTTCAAAATCTCTGTCACCCTTTATGTCCACATCCGAGATCTCTCTTAAGCCTTTTATTCGCTCCTCAAGATACTCAGCAAAACCCTTTAAATCTTCTGCTGTATAATCCCCGGACAGATTCACGGTCATGATGGGAATTTCAGACAAATTGATGTCAATTATTTCAGGATCGTCGGTAAGATCATTGGGAAGGTCCGGTTTAGCTTTGTCTATGGCATCCCGGACTTTTCTTATTGCCACCTCTCTTTCTGTATCCACATCAAATTCTACAACAATTATTGAAAAATCCTGAATGGATTGAGAGGTGATGTTTCGCACTTCGGATATGCCTGCAAGCTCTCTTTCCAATGGAATGGTCACCAGATTTTCGATATCCATCGGGCTGTTTCCAAAATAAACCGTGTTTACAAATATTTCAGGAAAGGGAATCTCGGGAAATGACTCCTTAGGAATAGTCTGGTATGATCTGATTCCGAAGAGCAATATCATAAAGGTCAGAATCAGAATAGTCGTCGAATTATCAACGGCGAGCGAGGTAAGACTAAATTCTCTGAACTTCTTTTTTAATTTTTCCATAGATTGAGGCTTAAACGTGTTGCGTCTTCAATTAAACTAATTGGATTTAAAAACTAATTGGGAGTAGTAGTTATCATTTGACCATTGGCAACATCCATCTGTCCTTCTATTATCAGTAAGTCTCCTTCTTCCAATCCTTCCTTGATTTCAATATCATTTCGATAATTAAGACCGGTTTTTACCATTCTTTTTTCAGCAAATAAGTTGTCATTTTCTTTTTTGGCGACATAAACAAATGCTTGACCTCCTATATCGTATTGAACCAATCTTAATGGTATGACAATAGTATTTTCTACTGTTCTGTCATTTAAGGAGACTCTGGCCATCAAATTGGGTTTAAGTTTGTCTATATTAGCAGGCATATTGGCTTCAATAACGAATGTTCTGTTTTCCTGATCAATAGTACTGCCTATCCTGCTGATTCGGGTTTTTACAGATTCTCTCAAGGACGGAAGTTCGACTCCTATCTCATCACCAACCTGAACAAAAGCTAAAAAGTTTTCCGGGATATTACTTACCAGTTTGAGATTTCGATTGTCTACGATTATCGCCACCGGCATTCCAGGGGATACAATTTCTCCCTGTCTCATGACCAGTTGCTCTACAATCCCGGATTGGGGAGCATTGATAGTGGCTCTTGACTTTTGAGTTTCCAGTACTTCCAGACTTCGTTCCAATCGGTCAACGCTGTTTTTGGCCTCCAGATACTGGATTTCAGATCCTATATTTTGGTCCCACAATCGCTTCTGACGAGCGTAAACATCTCTGGCTAAATCCAGTGTAGTTTCAACCTCTGCCATTTGTCGGTCAATTACTTCTGTATCCAGTGTAGCTATGAGTTGTCCGCGTTGAACAGACTGACCTTCAGAGACATTCAGAGAAACAATTCTGCCACTGAGTTCTGCAGTCGCCATCACTTGATTTCGGGTTTCAATATTCCCCTGAAAATTGGTAAAATGGCGAAGGTCCCGTTTCTGCAGCGTATCAAAACCAACGAGGGAAACATCCCTTCGACTGTAACCATTTTCAGCTTGTTCAATAGCAGATTCAAGACTTTCTATTTCAGTTTGAAGATTGCGCAATTGCTGCTTTTTCTCCCTGAGTTTGTCCTTTTTGGTTTCAAGATCCATAATGACATCTTCACCGTTTCCATTACAAGCTGCAAATAGAAAGATCCATGAAAAGGAAAGAAGTAAGATATAGTTTTTCTTTATCATTTTGATATTATTTTCCAAGTGATTCATCCAGTTTCGCTCTGGAATCAAGTAATTCGTAAAGTCCGTTTAAGTATTGAATTCGCGCGTCAAACATATCTTGTTCTGCCTGAATCAGTTCAAAACTGCTTGCCAATCCCTCGCGATAACGGATTAAAACAGTTTCGTAAATTTCATTACTGAGATCCATTTGCTTTTCGTAATCGTTGAGGGTTTTGATGGCATTTTGATACTGCAGATATTGGTTGCGCACTTCCATTTGGATGGCTTGCCTCAATTGCCGTTGTCCTTCGAGCACCTTTTCCTTGCTTATTCGCGCCCTTTGCATTTGAGCTCTTTTTTCCAATCCGTCAAAAATAGGGACAGACAAAGTGGCTCCAACCGAAGTCGTTTTCAACCAACCTATTTCGGCATCATCAAACAAATTTCTACGCTGCAGATTTTGGGTGTGACTGGCAAATCCAAATAACTTTGGCAGGTATCCCATTCGTATTTGTCGGATATTCATTTCATTTAGTTCCTCTGTAACCTGAAGTACTCTGTAATCGGGTCTGTCGTTGTATTCATACTCTATGTCAGGTTTATTGATCAGGTCGAGATTGACTTTTTCTTTTAGATCTCCGCTAAGTGAGAACTCTTCATCCTGAGGCCATCCCATCTGGAATTTTAATAGATTTTCAGTAATGGTGTCCATTCGTGATAGTTGATTCAAGTTGCTTTCCAGATTACTTAAGGTGAGTTCAAGTCGTCTCACATCCAGTAATTCGGCAAAACCCTCTTCATACAGAATGCGCGTTTCTCTCAGCAATTGCTCGACATTTTTGAGGTTGCCTTCCAATTCACCAAGTTGCTCTTTTACGAGTAGCGCGCTGTAAAATGCTCTCTTCACCCTCCATCGCAGTTCGTGTATCGTTAATTCCCCTTCTTTTTGTGTTAAGTCTTTAAAAACCTCAGCAGCCCTCAGACCTACAAAAAAGGAACCATCAAAAATTAATGCATTGAGTTCCAGCCCGGCTGACAGAGATTGTCGTGTGCCGGCCGGCAATGAAATAAATGAACCTGCAGGGGCATCCGGATCTGTAAATTGAGCCGGAATTAAGAAGTTGGGGACATCCGGAAAATACTGGTATTGGACATTGCCATTTATTTTGGGAATACCTGTGGCGAGCGTTTCTGAAATCCTTCCGTCAGCATCCTGAACATCCAACAAAGCCTGTCTTACCTCTGAACTATTTTCCAAAGCATAGTTTATTGCATCATCCAATGTGATTTCGGGAACCTGCGCTTTAAGACTAAAGGCTGCTAGAGTAATTAAGACAGATAAAAGAAAAAATTTCATATAGCAATTATTTTAATGGACTTTAAGCCTGAAAAATGATTTTGGATTGATTGAGTTCCTTGAAAAGACGATACCCTTTTTCCGTTGCAATACTGCGAATATGGTAGTGGATAAAACCTTGATATATTTTCCCGGGGTTGTGGAGAGTTTCCGGAAAAAGTTCTTCGTCGTTCATATTGAGTAATACAGTCATATAGAAGCGCATTACCATATCGGGCTTGATATCTGACCTATACAAGCCCTCCTCAATCCCCTTCTTCAGGTTAATCATTGTGAGTTTTTCAATTGATTTTTTCTTAAAACCCTGAAGTTTTTTCCAGATAGCGGGGTAGTATTTTTTGATTTCAAAAATGGTAGCAGGTGAAATGCTGTTGAATATCATATACACATGATGTGCTGTTTGATAAAACCCTTCAATAGAATTGTTTGCGCTCACCATAATCTCTTCAATAATAGTGGTATTCTGTTTCATGAATCGGGTCACCACCTCATTTATTAATTCTTCTTTATTGGAAAAATATTGATAGAGTGTTTTTTTGGAGATGCCCAGTTCTGATGACAATTCATCCAAAGTGACTGATCTAACACCACGTTTAAAAAACAATTTTGTAGCCTTACTGATAATTGAGTCCTTCATTGATTTGAGTATTGAACGCGAAAATAACGCAGGAAACTCAATTAGGTTTTAAAGTTTCCACAATATTTCCCCCTTTTTATACAGGAGGGTTAAATTTGTCGATAAAAATGAATTTTCGGTGGGATTTGGATGCAGGGGGAATTATTAACCTGAGTTAGATTATTACTGCGAAGCATAATTATTAGAAAACTCGCTAGAATAGACTCTTTTTTGAAGATATTTCGAGCTTTATCAAGAAAAAGGAACGACGTTTAGCGAGGAATTCTAGGATTTTTTTATTTGGATTCATTAAATTGAAAAAATAAGGGATAACAAAAGCAGTTTTGGTTCAACTCTTTTTATTAAACATTGAAGTACAATTATTTAGGTAAGTTAGAATAATCGAACTCAGGTTTTTAAATTACTCTATTGTAGAAGAATTCCTGTTTTCATTTTCAGGTATCTCTTTTGGCATACCAAATAATTTGTAAGCTAACAATCTTGCTTTTCGTGCAATTTCAGTTTTGGCCCGCATATAATTCAATGAATTATAATCGTAAATAGATTCTGCAGGAATGCAACCTAGTCCTTTAGGCATATTAACTACACCGAAGCCCAGTTTATTAGAGCTGTCCCAATCCAAGACCTCGTTTAAGGTAATGACGCCTAAATTGCGCCAGGGAAATTCATTTTCATCCCAATCTATACAACAATTAAATATACTTTGGTCTTCATTCTCCTGTGCATCCCTGATTTGTATTTGGTACCAATACTTTACCGGTTGATTTTTTAATCGGTCTGCCAGTTCGTTCTTTAGGTAGTTTCTGTTTCTTGTCTCCCCGGGTATTATCCGCTGGTTTTCCGGCTCAAGTCTATCTCGTTCCTCAATAATACCACTTTCCTTAACTGATAAATCAAAGGGAATAGCGCGATACTTGGCATAACGCTGTACTCCATCATCCCCAATAAAGTTAAAAGGAGTTTTGGAATAGTAGGTTAAGTTTGAAAAAGAGGTCGGGTTTCTTCTGAGTGTTTCAATTGCTCCTGCTTTACCAATAGGGTATTTCTTGTAGTAGTCTTGATACTCTATTCCCCATTTCTGTCTACGCATTTTGGCTAATTTTAAAAAGCTGGCTGCATTCCAAAAAAGCGTAATACTGCCCGTATTTAAATTCATGTCAAATGGGCTTTGGAAGGATTGGTCTGATAATTTAATTGAGAGCGATCTGATGGTGGCCATTGCATCATCATAGAATGTAGCCATGGCATGCCGAACCTGACAAGGCAGTACTTTACCTTGTTGTAAAAAAGGATGAGTCGGAATGGTGGGATCAATATCAAAAGTGAAGGTTCCTTTGGCTGCAATACCATTGTTGTGAGACATTCGCTCTCTTGTCATTAACCCCATAGTTATGGCAATGGCCATACCAAATAGGTGGGCCACAAAAAATAATTCAATTCGATCGATCAACCGCCCTATGGTCGATTTTTTTGGCTTTCTGATGATTGTTTTCATTAAATGTTGGTTTCAGATTGAATAGCATAAATGTCGACTCCCAGAGCTTTAAATTCTGATTCTTTTTCCTTTATCTTCTTGATCAACAAAGGATTTATATCGCCTTGTTCGTTACGCATGATATATCCATATCCGGTTTTAGACAGCATATTGCTCCACCACATCATTTGGGTAGAAATAGTTAAATCGGGTGCTATGCTATCATCATCTTCTGAACCAAGTACACCATCGGGTTCTGTTCCTAAGCGGATACCCAAAGAAGAATATCGAATTTCACCAATATCATCATACTGCTTCGAATTGGCCCAGTAGTGACCGAAAGTGGCATTAAAAATAATATATGCACAAGCCTTTTTTAAAGCATTTAGCTCTGCTGTATACTCCTCGGGCTTGTTTTTATCCAGATCTGGTTGGGTAGTGATGTGTGATACTGCCTTATAGGAATCTGAAACAAAGGGTCTTTCCAGATTCAAATCCATTCTGTTTTCAGTAGTATACCAGGATGGGGGTTGGGCAGGTTTTCCGGCATTTGGATTGGCCTGTAATTCTTTTTGGAGGTGTTTGCATAAAAAAGGCTCTACTGCATTTTCTACAAGGTCTTGCGAAAAGGTGTAGATTTCATGCCACTCGTGAACAATTTCATCTTCATAGCTCACAAAGAATTCATCAATATAATCTTCTAAAATATTGTAGAAGAGATTGGCTGCGTGGGCATATCTGTGTTTATCCGACAGAGGTTTCATAGGTTTCCAGTTTTTCCAGTCTAAAGTGCCCAGTACATCATAAACTCTTTTGCTAATACCGGCTGGTGTAAGCGCGGTAGCCCTATTGATATAACCGCTTTCATTTATTAGAATTTCATCAGCAGTGTGGTTGATGAGCACTACATTTCTAAGATGTGGAAAAAGTATAGAACCTATCGGATTGCGTCTGATATTTCTATAAGCCGCAATGGCATATTGCTCCGTATTCAGGTGAGTTTCGGTAAAGTGTTTGTCAACCTCGGTTAATATTCCTCCACTCACTCGTGCAACTCGCTTGGCTGCATCCCATTTTTGACCATCATTTGGTGTGAGGGTTATTTTGGATGGTGCTTTTGCGCCCGGACTGATGGGGCCTTTTAGGGTAATGCTTTCGGGCAAGAAATACCCCTTATCGTTTATGCTAAACTTCATGGAAATGTCATTAAAGGCATAATCAGGCTTATGATCATAAGAACTCCAATGGTAATACAGCCAATAGAAGTTGGGGTTTTCCGGGTCAACATCCAGTGTGCTGGCATACATTCCATTCACCATTCTGTCTGCAAACCACTGGTCGCTGCGGGTAATGCCCGGTTTCATTTTTTCCATAGCAACGGTTAGGTTTTCCGGGTAGTCTGCTTGAATGTCTTCAATGGTGAGTTTTTTCCCTCTTTTAATGCGCAAAAGATGTTTCCGGGTAATGAGTTCAATGGGTATAAATTGAGTAGCAATAGCATCCAATCTTTCTTTGGGGTATTTCTGTGGGGCGTCTAAATCATGATCTTTGATCACAACTCTTGGCAAAGCTGTATCATGCCTGTATTCCCAGTAAAAAAGAGGAATGGTCCCCATATTATAGCTCATTCCTGTAAGGTCGCTTTTGTTTATTTTGATTGTTTTAAAGAGGCTATTTAATCGTTCAGCTCTGTATTCTGCAGTATTTTCTATAGGGTGTTCATTAAAATGGTGTGAATTGGTATGGTAAATTTCCAGTCTTATTTTTTTTGCTATTCTATTTCGATGGATAACCGACATGTCAAAGGGCAATTCAAAATACCCCTCTGTATCTGTATCTGCTTCGCTGAGTTTTATCCATTGCCACAGCCTAGTTTTTGCCCACAATTCCACGTGCATGTGGTGTATAGGTGTGTGGTAATCTTTTTTGTCAGAAAAGGTAAGCCTGCCAATTACACTGCTGTTTATGCTGTTTAAAAAAATATGCTCATTCCTCGGAAAAAATCTTGCAAGTGCACTTAGATAATAATCGCGCAGTTTTTCATAAAGGAAGTACATATATTCGGCCAGTAAAGCAATAGGATGAGATACAAGCTTACTTCCACGGTCGCTTAAATGGTGAACGCTTTTAAGTTGGTGTCTACTTGTTTTTTTTACTGTTTGTTTAGCAAGTTTCTGCTCGCATTCAGCCTGTATGCGAAACATTTCTTCAAAGTCAAATGCATTTTTGGTCATATTTGATCAGCTTAAGTTTTCTAAAAAATACATTTCTATTTCACCTTTATTTTTTGCGAGTATTTTGCCTCTGTATTGACAATTAAACTTATCCTTTACCAGTTGGTAGGTGGTCTCAGATATATTAATTTTTGAAGTTTGACTATTGGTTTCCATTCTTGCCGCTGTATTCACTGTATCACCCCAAATATCAAAGGCGAACTTTTTAAATCCCACAACTCCTGAAACAACGGGACCGGAATGTAAACCAATACGAATTTCGAAAGCAGATGGATCATCAGGTTCTTTTTGTGAGGCCATTTCTTTAACAAAGTCGCGCATTTCGATCGCAGCTAATGCTGCATTCACTGCGTGCTTGGGGTCAATTAAGGGTAAGCCTGCAACACACATGTAAGCGTCTCCTATGGATTTAATTTTTTCAATGTTGTGCTTTTGAATAATTTCATCAAATTTGGTAAAGTATTTGTCTACTTCTAGAACCAGCGCTTCTGTACTCATTTGTTCAGAATTCTTGGTAAAATTTACAAAGTCAGTAAAAATAACGGTTACAGACTCATATCGCCTAGGTCTGGCTTTGCCGAATTTTTTCAGTTCAAGGGCAGTTTCGGCGGGCAAAATATTGAGTAATAAATCATCTGTTTTTCTCTTTTCATCCGCTAGCTCTGCCGTTCTTTTGGCTACATTTTTTTCCAGATTGTTATACAACATGGCATTTTCGATAGAAACCGCTATTTGACTTGACAGGAAGTTTAAAAACATGGCATTTTCAGCATAAAATGCATTTTCCAGGAGGGTGTTTTCCAGATATAGTATTCCTTGCAGTTCATTTTTATTTATCAAGGGCATCCCAAGTACAGACTTTGCTTTTTGTGTTTGAATGTAGTTGTCTTTGCCATACAATTGATCTTGCCATGCACTGCCTAATAGCACTTCAGTGCGCGTGCGTTCTATATATCTGATCAGTGTCTTAGGTAGATTCTGGCTTTTATCTAATTGGGTGTTCTGTATGGACATTTCTCGTTGTCCTACTTCCCAATAGGCCGCTAAAATAAGTTGATCATTTTTCGGAAGAATTAATGCTGCACGGTTGGCGCCTATATTTTCAGATACAATTCTCATGAGTTGATTGAGCATTTTCTCGAAAACAACTTCTCCGGCAAGAGTAGTGGAGACTTTTAAAATACTCTGTAAATCCAAAGAAGAAAGCGACATTTCTTTCCCGCCGGCAAGAATTTCTTTGGTCAGAATGGGGTCGTCAATCACTCCCTTTAATTCAATCGGGTATTGCTTTGATAACTGGGTCAATTTGGCTTCAGCTCCCCAATTACGGTAGGCCTGATAGGCGCTTTTAAGGTAAAAGGAAGCGAGTGTGGTGTTGCCTCTTGATTTATGGTACTTGCCCGCCAGCTCATTGGCCAATGCTTCTTCCTGTACATATCCGTATTCATTGGCTTTATTAATACTGAGGTCATAAAAGTCCCTGGCTTTGTTATGTTGGTTTTTATTTCGGGCTTGCTCTGCTTTCAAAAGGTAGAGTTTGTGTTCAAAGTTTTGAGGTGCATTTTTAGCCCAGTGCTCCATCTTTTTTATACTTTTTGCTAAAAATTTCTCCCTCTTTGGATATTTTTTTGTGGAAGCATAAGCAGCAGCCAATCCAAAATGAAAAGATTGCAGGGCTACTTCTATTTTGGCTAAAACGGCATCTAATAATTTTTCAGATTTTAATGAGTTCTCATAAGCATAGTCTGCATCACCAAAGTAGTTTCCCAGAATGCTTCGATGAAAATAGATAAGAAATGAAATGGTTCTGTTTTTTTGCTCTATTCCGTCAGCAATTAATTGGTCTTCACTAAAGCTATCACCATTTAACTTGAGGTAATCATCAGATTTTCCCATAAAATTCAGGGCAGATTGTCTGAACACCTCATTATACATCAGGTTGGTTTCTTGCTTATATTGGCGTATTACTTGGCTGTAATCTGCAATTTCAGGTTCCAGCTTATCAAGTGGTTTACCAATAACGTAAGCATGTATGCAGTAGATGTTGGCATTTATGCATGCAAATTCTAATGCACCTGTTTCAAGACCAATGTGGTAAGAATCCAATAAGGGAGTCAGAGTGTGTTTTATATGGTCATTCCAGATATAGTTTAAGGCATATACAGGGGTATAAACCTGGGCTAACCACTCTTTTGCGTTAAACCGTTTAATTAATTCAAGACCAATTTTACCATAGGGGTAACCTGCTTTAATTTTATTGAGTACGCCTATCATTATTACGCCATAGGTAGCAAAACCAAAAGCACTTGGGGCAGAAACACCATCTTTTAGTGAGATCTGACACATTCTAAAGATGATGTGTGGAAATATCGTAGGATCTCCCCAGTAGGAAGATGGGGCAATATTAGCCAATATGCGCAATGATGCTCTTTTGATGGGGTCTTTTGTTTCCGGCAAGTTCAATATATCTTCGAGCTCTTTATTGCGGAGTATTAAGTAGGTTTTTATAAGATCCGGAAAGACCGTAAGCATACTGGATTTCTTTGGAAATTTTTCGCCTAGCTGTTCGAGGATTTCCAGTCCGGTATTTAGGGCTTTCTTTAACTGATTTTCGGCTTTGTATGCGTTGATTTGAATTTCATAAGATTTTACACGGGTAAGTACATCTGTGGTATTTTTCAAAAGCGTGCCGGTATAGACTCGCATTTCATCAAATTGTCCGGCGAGAAAGGCACTTTCCGCAGCTTCTTCATAAACTAGTAATGTAAGGTCGTAATGAGATTCCCAGGGGTTTTTTGGCAAAAGGGATATAGCATTTTTTATGTACTCAAAGGATTCGTAAAATGCTGAAGTGAGTTTAGCTTTTTTACTGGCTTTTACATTGAGTTGCGCAATTGTTATACGCTCGCTATGGTCATCGGTGAGTTCAATACCCCAATTTAAGTGATTGACAATTTCAAAAATTCGTTCATCAATTAAATCGGGTTCTGTCTGAGCTAAAAGTTGCCTGCCAATATTCAGGTGTAGTTTTTTTCTATCATCATCCTCAATTAATGAGTAAATAGCCTGTTGTATTCTGTCATGAGCAAATTTATAGGCATCTTCCAGTTTAATAATTAGCCCCTCGTCCATCAGAACATCTAATTCCGAGCTTATTAAATCGTTGTTTAACCCACTTGCCTGAACCAAACCTGTGGTATTAAAAATACTACCCAGACATGCGGCTACTTTAAAAACAGATTGTGTTCGAAGAGGTAGTTCTTTTATTTTTTTAGCCATGAAATCTACCACATTATCAGTAGTGCTCAATTTATTTAATTCGGCTAAATCCCACTCCCATTGTTGAGATTTGGGGTTTAATCTCAAAAGGGCTTTTTCAGCAAGAGATTTTATAAATTGAACTACAAAAAAGGCGTTACCTCTTGTTTTGTTGAATATTAATTCAGCAAGGCTTTGTACTCTTTTAACCTCTGTAAATAAAGAATCGGCTAATAGATTTTCAAGATTAGCCAGGCTTAGGTTATCCAGATGTACGCGCTCAATACGTGTTCCCTGGTCCTTTAGTTGGTTAACTGTTATTGTAAATGGGTGGGCATTGCTTACTTCATTGTCGCGATAAGCACAAATACACAAAAAGTTGTTATCAGTATTTAACATCAATGCTCTAAGTAAATCCAGTGAGGCTGAGTCTGCCCATTGCAAGTCATCAATGAACAAAACAATGGGGTGTTGTTCTGAGCAAATTGCCGAAAGCCATTTCTGGAAAACGTAATTAAATCGATTTTGAGCATCTTCACTATTGATTTCTGCAACCGGGGGTTGTTGGCCAATAATCAGCTCAATGGAAGGCATAACATCAGTAAGCACTTTACCTTCCTGGCCAAGCACTTCCAGCATTCTTGCTTTTATGCGCTCAAGCTTAGAAGCACTCTCGGTTAATAAAATATGAATTAAAGAATCGAATGCTTTTACAATAGCGTAGTAGGGGATAGCTCTTTGGTATTGGTCAAATTTTCCCTCTATGAAATACCCTTTTCTTGTGGTTATCGGTTTGTAAATTTCAGAAACCAAGGCAGACTTACCGGTCCCTGAAAATCCACTTACCAACAGTAAATATGTTTGGCCTTTAGCTGCTTTTTCAAATGTTGATATTATTTGTTGAAGCTCTTTTTCCCTTCCGTAAAGTTTTTGCGATAGCTGAAATCGTGGTGAAACATCTATTTGAGCCAGTTTAAAGGGTTGTATTTGGTTGTGCGCTATCAATTCGGAAAAGCAAAATTCCAGGTCAATGAGCAGACCACTTGCTGATTGATAGCGTTCATCCGCATTCTTTTGCAATAGTTTTTTTACAATTGCACACAGCGGTTCGGGACAGCTTGGGTTTATTTCTTCGACTGCCTTCGGTTGAATAGCAATATGAGCATGAACAAGCTCTAGTAAATCATTATTATTAAATGGAGGGCTACCTGTTAAAAATTCATAAAGTATTATTCCAAATGAATACAGATCACTTCTTTGATCCACAACCCGATTCATTCTGCCGGTTTGTTCCGGAGCCATATATTGGGCACTATCAGCATATTTGGTGGGGCTTCCCATGTGTGCTGACCTTAAACTATAGGAAGTACAGTGACTTAAGTCAATAATTTGGACCGTTAATGTATCTGTTTTAACCAAAATATTTTTTGGCGACAGGCAATTGTGAATCACGGACTTTTGGTGTAATTCTGATAAAACCCGAGCCAGCGAAATAAAAACAGTTAATATTTCCTTAAGCGAAGGATGTGTAGATTTAAATTCAAAAAGTGAAATACCTTCTATATACTCTAAATAAATGCGGTGTGTAAGTTTTTTTTTATCACAGGCGTATACCTTCCGCACCCCCTCTATGTTAAGGGATTTACCAATTTCATATTCATGCAAAAATTTTTTAATGGTTTCAGGAGAGGGAAAATCGTCATTAAGTGATTTTATGACTACTTTGCCAAAGTCTTTGTGTTCTTCCAAAGTCAAATAGGTATTCTTACTTTGATGAATTATTTGGCTGTTCATTTTTGTTTTAGACGTAATTTATGATATTGGCGTTTTCAAAGGTACATTAAAAATAATAATGTTGGTTTATTTAGAAAGTTTTTAATTTTAAAGGATCGCATTTTATGTTTTTAAAGCCTTATACCACCTAGTTTGGCCGCAACATTCATAGCAGATTCAACGGCTCCTTCGTGCAGTCCGTTACTCAAATAAGCACCGACATAGAATGTATTGTTTTTGCCATTCAGGGACTTTATAAGAGCTATTTTTCTATCGTGTTTTTTAGTATACCGGCATACAGTGTGTTGGGCTTTGTGTAGGATGGCGTCTTTTGCAATTACATTATCCAACCCGTAAGAAAAACTGTAGTACTTATTGGCGTTAAGGCGGTAAACATCATTTTGGTAAGTATTATATCCGTATTCAGTCCCATTATTTTTTACGAATAAATCCATCGGAGTTTTTCTAACATTTTTGAATTTTCCATAAAACGAGATGTCTGTGTGAGCCGTGGTCTTAAACTGTTGGTCCTCCCAGTCAGAAAATATTTCCATTTCTAAATTACTCATATCTCCAAGCAATTCTTTTACGCTTCCCGGTGTGGTGGCAATAATCAGGGCATCATAGTTCTGCACTTCGCCTCTGAACCTGATCTGTACACTATCTTCCTTGCGATTTACTTTTATGCCACCTGCATTACATATCACCCGCATATTGGATTTTGAAAGTAGGGTTTCCAGATAACTATAAACCCCTCCTTTAATAAATGACCATGTAGAATCGGGTAAAGTATTAAAATATGGATTAATTATCGACTGAGGCAATGCAGGAACTTTAAAAAATGGGGTTGAAAAACTTAGCATGAATAAGGCTTGCAAGTAGTCTTTGTATAGCCCTTGAGCAAGAGAATAGTCCGCAAAGGAATGATCAATGGGTATCGAGTTAGTTAATAATTTTTTAAAATTTCTCTGAGATCTAACCAGAAGGTTTAGCTCTTTAATGAAATTAGGGTGGGATAACAGATCAAATATTATTCTATAGTTGAGATATGAACTGCCACGGGCAGGGTAGCACATTTGACCACTAATTAGAGAAATGGATGGTTTATAGCTGTGATACTCTGTCTCCAGGTGATGCAAAAGTTTGTGAAAATTTGGATAGTAACTTTGGCTAAACCCCAAAACTCCATTTTCTATATTTAGCTTTGCCGGTAAATCGGTACCGATTACATTTTTATTTAAAGTCCGCACATTTCCACCAAGTATCATTTCTTTCTCATAAATGGTTATTTCATGATTTTTATTTAATAAATATCCGGAAATTAAGCCACTGGCTCCACCTCCAATGATGGCTATCTTTTTGCGTTTAGTCATATATGATTTATTGTTATTTGACATAAAAGGTTCGAAAATGAGTCACCTAAAAACTCGATAAAATTTTTAGTAGCCTTATTTGTAGTGCGTAATTTTCCTATCATGTTTTTTTGTTTATTAATATTAATTCTAAAATTTAACTAGTTCCAGAAACTCTTCAACACTTTGTACATACTATTGAAAAGGAATTTAGAGGGTAAAGTAATTTACCCAAATCTATCAAAGATTCCATAAAAATAAACATATCTATACCATTTAATTTGAATATTATGTAGTCATTGAATATGACTCGATATTTTATATTAAAAAGTACTAAGCTTTGTTCGATTTATATTGATCCAAAGCATATAATTGTTGTAGTCGGAGAGGACTCATGTATATTTCAATTGAAAAGTGTACCACCTCTTACACACCAAGAAATTTTTAGCCATTAGCCTAAATTGATAATTAAATTTTACAGATAATACTTCCCCTTTAGTCCATAAACTTTCTTGGCCAAATTAGACATACTGAGCATCAAACCATTAGATTATTCAAAAAAAAACAATATGGGGCTCCAAAATAGGTGTAAGATAAATCTGAAATTGACGTTACTAAAAAATTATATTGCCACACTGTAAATAAAATTTAGATTAGACTAAAATTATTTTTTTATTAACCTATATAGTTTTACCTTTGCATTAATCAAAAATTTAAACCATTTTATTTATATGAGAGAGATTTTCTTTATTTCTGTACTAATTACAATAGTGACATGGTCTTTAAATGCACAGAACATTACCGGTAAAATAATTGATTCGAAAACTGCTGAGCCTTTGATTGGGGTCAATATTTTAGTAGTGGAAGAGAATAGGGGTGCCACCAGCCGGTTGGATGGAACTTTTGAAATTCGTATGGATCAAATTGGCGATTATACACTCAGGTTTACCTATATTGGTTATGAGCAATTTGATATCCGATTGAGTGATGGGAAAATGGATTTGGGGGAAATAGAAATGAATCCGGGGGATTTGCGTCTGGATGAAATCATAGTGACAGCGAGTCCGGTAGGATCAGGTTTCAGGTATCAGGCAGCACAAGTTTATAGCGGTGAGCTTTTAAGGCAAAAAGTTGATATGAGTCTGGGAGTGATGTTGGACGGAGAACCGGGCTTGTCTATGCGTTCATTTGGACCTGCTCCTGCCAGACCAGTTATTCGAGGATTTGATGGAGACAGAGTTTTGGTTCTTCAAAATGGGGAACGAATGGGTGATCTTTCGGGTACCGCGCACGATCATGTTGTGGCACTTGAACCTTTGGCTACTGACCGAATTGAGATAGTAAGGGGCCCCTCAAGTTTATTGTACGGATCTTCTGCCATTGGAGGGGTGGTCAATTTAATGACTTCGGACATACCACCTCATTGGAACAGAGGTGCAGAAGGGCGTATCAGTTTGCAAGGGGCAACTAACAATAATATGTTTGGTGGTTTTGGTAAACTGACCTACGGTTGGGATAATCACGCGGTAACCGGTAGACTTTCTTATCGAACTTCTGGAGAGGTAAGAACACCTGAGGGTAAATTGCCCGGTACAGAAATGGAAAACTTCGAAGGTTCTTTAGGATGGGGTTTTCGAGGAGCTGGCTATACGGGTGGAATTGCTTTTATGGCTATGGACATGGTTTATGGTATTCCCGAGGAAATTGACGAACCTGATGAATTTATTGAAATTCGCCTTGATAAACAAATGGCTCAGGCAAGAGTTGATTTTGATCTTGGAGGAAGGTTTTTTGATCAGCTGGAGTTCAGAATAAATGGGGGTCGGTTTTTTCAACAGGAAATAGAAGCGGAAATTGAGGACGACGGTAGTATTGATGAAGATGTAGAACTTGAATTTACTCAGGTGTCAATGAGTTCTACTGTATTATTGAAACACCAACCTTTCAGTATTTTTGACCGCGGTGCATTGGGCCTGAATGTATACGGGCGTAACCTTGAGGTAGGAGGAGATGAGGCATTTACTCCGGGTGATAAAAATATCAACATAGCGCTTTTTACGTTTCAGGAAATACCCCTAAGCAACAAAGTCAGGCTTCAAGCTGGAGTTAGAGGAGAAAGTTATAATATTCGTACTATTAGCAATGAATTTTTCCCGGATATCGATGAAACAAGATCTGGTTTTAACTTTTCTGCTTCAACAGGATTAAACTTCCGACCAAATGAAAATCTCGAAATAGGAGTTCAATTAGCTCGTGCGTTTAGAAATCCATCTCTTGAAGAGCTTTTTGCTTTTGGTCCCCACCTCGGTGCGGGTGCATTTGAGATTGGCGATCCCAATTTGGATGTTGAGGTCAGTTACGGATCTGACGCTTTCGTGAGCTGGAGAAATGAAAACTTCCACATTGAAGCAGCTGCTTTTTTCAATCATATTGAAGACTATGTGATTTTCCAAAGCACTGGGATGGAAGATGACGCTTCTGGACTTCCTATCTTTAATTATTTAGCAGATCAGGCCCGCATGATGGGTGGTGAATTGAATTTGTCCTGGAAAGCAACTGAACGGGTGTTGATCACTTCAGGTATAGATTATGTACAAGGCGACAGAACGGGTACTGTCTCAGAACCATTGCCGTTTATCCCTCCATTCAGATTCAGGACCGGTATCAGATGGGACAATAACAGGACTTTCTTTGGTGTAGATATGCGCGCAGTAGCTGAGCAGGATAGGGTTGCTTCAGAGGAGGATCCTACTCCCGGATACACCCTTTTTAATGCAGAGGCCGGATACAAATTTGATGAAGCCGGTAGACACAGTATTGTGATTAAAGGTCAAAACATTTTTGATAAGTCCTACAGAGACCATTTGTCAAGAGTCAGAGAGAGAGGAAACCCCATGCCCGGAAGGAATATCAGTCTGGCGTATCATTTTATTTTTTGATCGCTTTATTGAAAGTAGTGTTTTAATTTGTTTTGTGCAGTCTAGATTTTTTGATCATGTTTGTTTAAGCAACATTCCCTAAAATAAGGGCACAGGTAGATACAACTTGTCCCCGAAAGCGGAATAGGATCGCATAGGGTATTTTGTCTTCTATCCAATGAGATTTGAGTATTAAAACCTACAAGTTATTTCTAAACTTCATAGGTTTTTAGTTGTGGTCGATGATAGTTTTTTGTCTAGTTGGTGAGCGACTTGTAGTGCAATGTGGCAGCTAGGTGGAATTATGTGTGCTGAGTAAACCTATATGGTATAAAAAAACCTGTAGGTTGAGAGGCTTTCCAAAATTACTAATCATCGCCTAAATTCTTCTTAAAATCATATCTTTGTACATGCTTAAAAAACTACTCATTCTTCCTATTCGTTTTTATCAGGCGACTATTTCGCCTCTGATTGGTCCCAATTGCAGGTATGATCCCACCTGTTCACATTATATGGTAGATGCCATCAATGAGTGGGGAATCATCCGCGGTGTATGGATGGGCATCAAGCGTATAGGTCGTTGTCATCCATGGGGAGGTCATGGTTATGATCCGGTGCCGAAAAAGGGTGAGAAGAGTAACTGAAATTTGTTAATTAGAGAATAATTCAAGATCTTTATAAAGTTATCAACCCATTTTTAATCACTTTTTTCTGATTTATATGAGCCGCTCTGTTTAATAGCCTCCTCAATTTTCTCCATATATTCAGAAACTTTCATTTGATATTTTTTTGGGTTAATTCCGTAGACTTCCTTGAAAAGTGAGGAAAAGTGGGAAGGCTTGTTGTAGCCGAGATAGTAATTGACTTCTTTGATATTTCGCTTCCAATCAGTTGTTAGAATTTTTCGACCCTCAATTACTCTTACTAATGAAATAAATTTATTCGGAGAAAGCCCGGTCTTTTCCTTAAGCATTCTATGTAGTTGTCTGTAACTAACTGTTTGCAATTGTGCCAAATGTTCGGCATAGATAATATCATTACCTAAGGATTCCAAAATATTCTGTTTTAAGGAATTAATGAACTCGATGTTTTGCTCCTCCACCTTTATAGGAAGAATTTCTTTTTCTCTAAATCCAGATAAAAATTGAGTTAGTTCTTGTACTTCTCGTAATTCACTGTGTTCTTCAAAAATTAAAGTATCTGAACTTTTCAGTGGCTGGAAGACATCAATTTTCTGGTCAGGAAATTCTTTTTCCTCAACATGTTTTTCAACTAATTGACTTGGTTTACTTTTTGTCAGTAATTTCTCTTTTTTAAATCCTATGATCAATAAAGGTAAAATTAAAACCAACGGCAAAAACCAGACAGCTGACCAACTACCTTCTTGTAAATTCAAATAAATTTTCTGATGACTTAAAACAATTTTACCATCTTTTAATAATCCTGCAATTTCATATTCATTTTTACCTGAGCTTAAATATTTAGTAGGAATAATTTTAGAATTACTGATTTTAATCCAATTTCTATTTCCTGATTTTCTGATCAAAAAATTGTTAAACTTATTCATGGAAGTTCCTGAAAAATTGAATTTAACCTCCTTTGCATTCTTATTAATTCTTGCAGAAAATTCTCCTGTCGAATCAATTTTTTTATTAGTAAAAGAAGTGATTTTTTGGCCATCATCCTCTATAGAAACCAGATATAATAAACTCTGTGAACATACGATATTAAACTCTATAGGATCAAAAATCGCAATCCCATTTATTCCTCCAAAAGCAAATAAACCCTCTTCCGATTTGGCGGCTGCTAAATAGTTAAATTCGTCATCTGGAAATCCATTAAATTGACCAAGCATCCTCCAGATATTTTTTTCTAGATCAATAATATAAAGGCCGTGATTAGTTGAAAGCCATATGCGATTTAGATCATCTTTGAGGATATTATGTGAAAAGTCATTTTTAAGGATATTTGAGCTATTATATTCAGCTATTAAAGATCGTTCTTTTTTATTGTCTATCCATAGCATACCATTATTTGCAGAAGCTAAGAGAAGTTGACCATTTTCTAATTCCAAAACATCTCTGATTATTTTATTTGGGTAAATCCATTCCGAAATAGTCCAATTTGAGGATTCATTAATAATTGTATCTTTAGTTTTTATAACCAACAACCCCATAGATGAAGCTGCAAATATGTGACTTGAATCAATAGAATATTTTAATCGAAAAAATTCAATGTTTTTAAGATTAATTTCCCGATTTGAATTATCAGATTTCTCGAAAAATTCAATCGGTAAAGAATAAAAGGAGTTTAGATCTGATAAATACAACCCATTGAATGTAGCTAGTAAATACCATTCATCAGAAATGGGAACCATATCCCAAATCATATGAAATCCAATCGGATGAATATCAATGATTGAACAATCTCCAGTATTTTTATCAATAATTGAAATTATATTCGAGTATTTTATTAATTTATTTTGATCTGGAAGAAATATTGATTGATGAGTATACCGAGGTGAGCAGGGATAGATTAATTTTTCAATTCCTTTAAAACAGTTTTTATGATCATAATCGACCGTATGAAATCCTGAATAGGAACTAACCAATAGATGATTATTTTGAAACTTCAAGCCCCTGGATGACAACTTTTTAGGAGATTCATCGACAAGGGCAGTACAAACCTTTTTCTTACTTATTCTCGCTATAATAATCCCATCATAGGATGATAAAATATAACTTGCACCTGCATTTACTAGATTTGGTGACTGAAGGAAATTAAAATTATTCACTATAATCTCTAAAATCAAAGATTTTTTTATTCCTTTTCCAGTGATTTGGTGGAAGTTTTTTAAATCATTTGTATGGATATAATGTTGATGATTGGAATTGTAAGAAAATCTGATGTTTTTCGGGAAATCGTGGTAAGTCCAATTTAATGAAGTGTCTCTTAAAGAAAGACTGTAAAAGCCAAACTCCAAATCAGTGCCTGATAAACAAAGTAAATAATCGTTTTTTATATAGCATTCTTTAATTTGCTCAATAATTTCTAAATGCGGTAATAGATTATACTCAGCTTTATGATCAATTTTTTTAAAAGCTAATTGTTCCTTTTCAGTGTTCCATAAAATCATTTCATCGAACTTGGTGACGCCTTTAAGAACCCATTCATTATCTACATCTATTTGTTGCAGCTTTCTATTGTGATATAAATAAACTATTTCATCAGAGGTTGATAATATTAATTCACCTGTGCTCAGTTGATGTAGAGAATTGATTCGTGTTTTTGATAAAATAGTTCCTTTAAAAAATTCTTCAAAAGACTTTTGTTCATATGTTTTTACATTAAAAAACTGAATACTAAAAACGGGTCTGTATGGATTGAAATTATTACTGATTAACCATAACCAATTGTTCTCATCTAAAAAACTTTGGTTAATATCAGATGTAGGAAATAAATTTTTCTGAGGGAGTTCATAAAGATGATGTCTATCAAAAGTAAAAAATCCTTTTCTTGAAAAAAGGAAAAGTTTTCCTGACTCATCCTTGAAGATATGAGGTCTTAAATTTTTAATCCTTGTATCCCGAAATTCATAATTCCACAATTGAAGTAGTGAATCTCCCAGTCTATATGATTTCAAATCTGTTATTACCGGAATATAATTATCGCCAGCCTCATTTTGTGATTTTAAAATGGATAGGGGTATCAAAAAAATAAAAAAGATGAGAATACAAAACGAGTTTTTGATCATTTCACTATGTTATTTCAGAGTGTAATTCTCCTGCAAATATAGTAAATTTTAGTCATCTCTTATTTATGAAACCAATCTAGTCGATTCTATGTCTATTTTTTTAACAATGTATAAACAATTGGAAAGTAGGTTTAAATAAATGTAGTATAATTTAAATGTTTATATTTTGGCAGGAAATAGGTTTTTTTTTGACTGTAATCAGGAAGTTTTAAGTAATATTTTAAAGTACTTTTGCGCTGTGAAAATTTGCAGGGTTTAGTTTTAATATCCTTTTTATCAAAAAAATAATTAATATTATTTCCGTTAAACTCAAAATGAGTCAACCTAATGTTGGTAGGATTTTTGCTGTTTAAACTCTGTTAAATAGATTTTTAACCCTAATTTTGTATTTCATTCAATACGCCTTTCTTTTTACTCT
>RECS01000158.1 GCA_007693915.1 Saprospirales bacterium
TTGTATATTCCAGACTTTAATTAAAATCTTTATTTCATCCAAACACTTCCTAAATCCCCTCGTCGACGAGAGGATATAAATCGGTGTTCCATATTCAATTTATTGTATAATCCATACCCGATCCCTACGAAGTTGATGGATTCAGTATTCCATATAAAAATAAGGAATTATTAAGGCCTTCTTCCTCTCACAGTCCGGCTTTCGACCTTTTGCCTGTTCAAAGCTTTTAATTCTACCATTAGGTTGGTAAGCTCTGCGCCTGCTTGTGTTCGGTATTGCCTTCCTCCATAAGTTACCACAGCGGAATTTCTACCCCATTCTGAGGCAAAAAGCATATATCTGTTTCCCATTTTTGGATTGGGTCCAAACATCAGAAATTCCTCATCAGATCGCGCATCAAAGCTAATGGCTAAGCGGCTGCCGTCCGGAGAAAAAACTGCAATACCAGGGGTTTTAGCGGGAATTCTTATTTTTTCCAATTCTTTTTCCCGGCTGATGGTAATCCTACCGTCTTTTATTTGTGCTTCTTCCAGATCATACGCGCGCTCAAGTACAATTTCTCGTGAGAGATAAAATTGCACTTTTCTCATCTCATCATCAGAAAGAGAAAGTGATTCATGCAATTCTTTGGTATATACAGAAAGTTGAGGAGAACAAGAACTGAGAAAAGCAGCAGCTAAAATAAAGAAAAAGAGGTTTTTCATAAGATTCATTTTTGCAAGTTATGTAATCAATACGTCTTGATCGAATTAAAAGTAACATTAGCAACTCGTATTTAACCTGCGTTAACAATTTTTATTTGAGATGGGTAAAAAGTATATTAGAAATCCGGTTCTTATAAAAATCTGCAGACCACTAATAAATAGGGGGATTATACGAAATACAACTTACCTAATATCTTTTTTCAATTTTTACATTCCCAAAGTTTTCCCGCCAAATAGTCTGTTATTGTTTTGGATCACTTAAAATAATATTCTTAGCTTGCGTTATATTTACTTTACAAGTAAAATATGGCTGACAAAGAAAATAAGCTAGACATTGGTAAATTGGTAGAATTGCATTCAGACGCTCTCTATGGTTTTGCCTGTGCAAGAGTTAAAAATACGGATCAGGCAAAAGATTTTGTCTAGGAAACTTTCATAAAAGCTTATGAAAATGCTGACAAACTTGCAACTTACCAATCAGTTAAGTCATGGTTGTTTACCGTTTTGCGCAACCTAATTATTGACCATTATCGGTCCATAGCGGGTAAAGCAGAAAAAAGAACAATAGATGCTGAGGATTATCAGATCTTCTTTAATGAGAAAGATGTTTGGAATAATGACCAAATGCCATTGGATTGGTTGTCAGGAATCGACAACCAGAAGGAGGAGGAGTTTATTCAACTCAGTCAGTGGCTTCAGAAGTGCATTGAAGAGTTGAAAGAATCACCATCAGCGGTAATAAGGATGAGGTATTTAGATGAGCAGGATGGAGAAGAAATCTGTAAGGTACTCAACTTGAGTACGTCTAATTACTGGGTAATAATTCACAGGGCAAAACTAAAGCTAAGAAAGTGTCTGGAAAAAATTTCCGCCTTAAAATAAACCGGGATACGCTATGAATGCATTTTTAAAAACAATGATGAAGTTAGATCGACTGAGCTGCAAAAAAGCCACTTTTTTGGCTGTAAAAAAGCAAGAATCAGGGATTTCAACCATTGAACAAATCCAATTGTGGTATCACTATAAACTCTGCTATGTATGTCAAGTATGGGAAAACCAATCGGAATTACTTTCGAAATTGATCAAAAAATCTCTTTCCCAAATGCCTATCCATATGCTTTCTCAACAAGATAAAGAAGAAATAAAAGCGAAGATAAGCAGCTAGCTTTTATTCATCCCGGCAGCTTACTCTTTCCTGCCTCGGATTATCCATAAGGTCTTCGACATGAAAGGCTATTTATCAATTCAACTATCGTTTAGTACAGCGTTTGGACTTCTCAGTAGGGCGCATCATCAATTCTACATCTAAACTAAAAACTACTTGCGCTGAGCGAATCCAAAGCCAAAATTCCTATGGCTGAGCGTTGACATTTAACTATTAATTTGATTTCTGATTTATGATTTTTAATTTGTCCATGCCAAAATCACAAGGAAACAATCATCAATCCATAATGCGGTTCAAATACTGTAAGGATTTTACAACTAAAACGTATTTAGAACAATAAGTAAAAGAATATGTCTTTACGCTTTTTTTTCTTGTCAATCGTCTTTATACTTTTATCATTCGGTAATTGCCTGGCTCAGCGTACTCCTTCTTTGGACCGATTTGAAGTGATCCGAATTAATGATTTTGTCAAAATAGATCTCATATTAAGTCAAGGTGCTTTTTGTGATGGAATCAAATACTACAGATCCAATGATGGTATCAACTTCAATTTCATCGGTCAGGTAAATGGGATTTGTGGTAGCGATGATCAACCTGAACAATTTGAATTCACTGATAATTCACCCGTTTGGAATGCCAGCAATTACTACAAGGTAGAATTTGGTGGTTACGGCTTTTCGGAGCCTATTAAAATTGATTTTTTTGAACTTGACAAAAACGGTAGTCGAGCTTTTCCAAATCCGGCCCGGGAGGAGGTGAGGATATTTTTTGACAACTTAAATCAAAAACCCTTTAATATTAGCTTATTTAGTCAAAACGGCCAAACTATACTCAACAACCAAACTTTTACCGATCACTTTACTATAGACCTAACCAATATACAACCGGGGATTTATTTTTATGAAATTAATAAATTAGAAGAAAAACATCCCGGATTAATGGGAAGATTGATTGTACAGTAAACTTCCATTTTTTTTCTTAACTCTTTAAAAAAAATCAATATGATTTCTAAAAATATTTTTGTGCCATTCTTCATCGTGATTCCTTTACTTATTCTAACTCCCGTAAACGCTTACAGCCAAAATGATTATAAAAAACTGGAAGATGTCAAGGGTTTAGCTGTCGGCCAAAAGATTCCTACCATTGAAGCCCTTAACCAGTTCAATCAAGTCGTTAGATTAAATGACTTACTATCAGAGGGTCCACTTGTGATTGTTTTTTACAGGGGATTTTGGTGTCCTTTATGCAATAAGCACCTATCTGACTTACAACAAAGTCTTGAAGAGCTAAAAACAAAAGGTGTGAATATAGTTGCTGTATCGCCTGAAAGACCGGAATATTTGATTCAAACATTAGAAAACACCGGCGCTCAATTTACATTACTCTATGATGAAGATTATGAAATATCCAATGCGTTTAATTTGTCTTTCCAACCCGACCAAGCAACTATAGATATGCTCGGAGAAATGTTATCTGTTGACCTGACAAAATATCATTCAGATGAATCCCAAAGACTTCCGGTACCTGCAACCTACATCATTAATAGTGATGGTATGGTTGTTTGGAGACAATTTGATCCAGATTACAGAAAAAGGTCTGAAATCAGTGAAATCATTAAAAATATTCCACAATAAAATAGGATCTAATGGCTAAGTTGTTTTTCTCTTTTAGTTTACCAATCCTTCTTCTTTCAATCTGCCTCAACCTCCAATCTCAAAACAATCCAAGAGATTTACAGATAAACTGGAAGACCAACACCAATAAACGAATTATAGAATTAAATGAGTTGACTACCTTACTCCAACCGGATCAAATTCCACCCATATATGAACCGGAATACCAGGTCATTGAAAATGCCCTCAGGCTCCTTTCTCCCTATGAACCATTAATTTCCCTTGAAATTGATGGGGATGCAAAAGGATATCCTTTAAGCATTTTAATGTTCCACGAAATAGTAAATGATAGAGTGGGTGGACAAGCAGTTAGTGTTACCTATTGCCCACTGTGTAATGCAGCAATAGTATTTGATAGGAAAATCACTCACAATAATGAGGAATTAATTCTGGATTTTGGCGTTTCAGGCATGTTGAGAAAAAGTGATTTAGTGATGTGGGATCATCAAACTGAAAGTTGGTGGCAGCAACTAACGGGTCAGGCAATCGTTGGTGAACTGACTTCTCATCAACTAAAAGTTGTCCCATCACTGGTTATTTCTGTAGAGCAGTTTTCAGCCACCTACCCCAATGGAAAAATTCTTAAGCATCCTGAAGTAGAAAACCCACGCTATGGGAGTAATCCCTACGTGAATTACGATGATCTGGACAATAAGAACCCCTTTTTATTTAATGAAGAGACTGACTCGAGATTAGCTCCTATGGGAAGAGTGGTTGATGTTTCTATTGACGGACAAAAAAAACTTTATCCCTATTCTGTTCTCAGACAAAAGAAAGTGATTCACGATAAATTTATGGGCGAAGAATTTGTGGTTTTTTTTCACGAAAAAACATTAAGTGTTCTGGGCGATGCAACTATTGCCGAAAACCATATGGTAGGATCTGCAGGTGTTTTCCAGCCCCAATTAAAAGGAGAGACCTTAAGCTTTAGTTACAAAGACGGCAAAATTTATGACGATCAGACAAATTCCATTTGGAATATTGCGGGCTATTGTATGGAAGGCCATTATGCGGGTAGTTCACTAAGGGTAGTGCCTCATGCCAACCATTTTGCATTTGCTGTCCTCGCTTTCTATCCGGAAAGTATTATCTATCCAATGGATTAAAAAAACTCATTGAAAAACAATCACCTACCAATCAAGTTACGAATCATATTCTGCAGTCTCGGATTTTGTTCACTCTCTAAGATCCTTTCAAGACTCTGCTCCAGCAGTACTATGGCATTTTCAGGAACGAAAGTACCCAGTTTTTCTTTTTCGGTAAAAAACTCCTTAAGCTTACTGATGGTGGTAGCAGCGCCATATCTGACCAAAGATTCCTCCCTTTGATCTACAGCCCTTTCTTCAAGCCATTTAACCTCATTCAATATCTCATCTCCACTCAAATTCATCAGCATTTCTGAATATCTGGAAAAATAATTGGAAATGGCAAAACCACGTATTCTGTAATAATTATCCTGAAAAAACGGAACTTGATTTAAACTTCCATGCTCTGCATATAGACTCGCTAATGACATAATTACCGTACGACTGAGACTATTTTCAAGATCTGTGGCAAGTTCCATGGCCTTTTCGGGATTTAACTCAGCCAAAGTTCCCAATGCCGCTGAAATCGCAGAGGCAGAATAGGCCTGTTCAAGCATTTTTATTGCTAATTCCTCAGAGGATGGATGATCAAAATCAATCATCGTATTCATTACAGCAGCTCGCACCAAAGCATTGGGGTCATTTAAAGCCATATATTTAAGGTGTTCTAATTTTTGATCAACAAAATAACCACCGAAGGCTTCAAGCGCCACCATCCTTATTCTCGCCGATCCATCATGAATAAATTGAGCAAATAATTCACGGGGTATCTTCTCAAAATGATTTCTCAATCCGAGTATTGCTTGATGCCTATCCTGAAAAGTGGCTCCCAATTGATACTGCGCCAGATAAGAATCAAAATCCCGCTCCATCCAGACTTCTGCAAGTAAATATTTTTCTCTGTCAAAATTCACCCATACCGGTGGCGATGGGCAATCCAACAACATCACCGTTTCACGTCTGTTTATTTCCATGTCCAACTCAATAATTGTCCCGTCCCTGAGATGAATATCCACCATCACAGGAAATCTATATACTGGATGCCAAACTACGGCATCCTGAACCTGTCTAATGATGAGACCCACGGTAGCAGATACGGAATCGTATTGCGTCTCTACCTCTATTTGAGGGTGACCCTTTTTGAAAAACCATTGCTCAAAAAACTCAAACAAATCTCTACCTGAAACCGCCTCCATGGACAATCTCAGGTCGTGGACTTCTACCGGAGAATTATAGTGATCCTTAAGATATCTGTTCCAGGAGGCGAAAAAGGCATCGTCACCCAATTTATGTCTTAGCATCTGTAAAATTAGACCACCCTTATTATAACTGTGTCTGTCGAACATTTCCTCATTGTCACTATACCCAAAGTTGATGAGCGGTCTGACGAAATTGGCAGTTTCAGTAAAGTAGGCATTTAGTTTGTCTAAACGCAATTCACCCGCTGCATCAGGTCCCCTTTTGTACTCCTCCCACAGCATTTCAGTAAAACTGGCAAAGCCCTCATTGAGTGTAAGATTTGCCCAGTTTTTGCAAGTCACTAGATTTCCAAACCAATGATGAATCAACTCGTGAGCCACTATACCATCATTATTACTATCTCTCAGGTCTATCAATGGTCTCTGAACCTGCTCACCAAAAATCACAGCAGTAGTATTTTCCATAGCACCCGCTACAAAATCCCGAACAACTACCTGCGAGTATTTTTGCCAAGGATACTCAATGCCTGTAATATCAGAGAAGTAGTCCAACATCTCTTTAGTATTTCCAAAAATATCCGCAGCGTACTCTTCGTATTCAGCTTCGACAAAATACTCAAGGGGCACTCCCCTCCACTTGTCCTCAACAATAACATACTCACCTATGGCCAGCATAAACAAATAGGGCGGATGCTCCTGATCCATGACCCAATAATCTCTCCTCATACCATTATCCAGTTGCACAGATTCTTTCAATAGTCCATTGGTCAGTGTAGTGAACCTATCATCAACTGTCAGGTAGGTTTCCTGTGTGGTTCTAACGTTGGGCTTATCTATAGTAGGGAACCAATTTGAATTGTATTCAGTCTGACCCTGAGTCCAAATTTGCATGGGTTTATGAAGGGCATCACCTTTGTGATTGATAAAATGAATCCCTCTCTGTATAGGATCCGGCTGAAAACCATCTGGTCGTTGCTCAAAAGGGAATGCCTCATAATCAATAAAAATCCAAAAGGTATCGCCTTTGGAGTAAGTTTGATCTAAGTCTATAAACACCTCTACCCCATCGTATTGGTACTCCAGCTCAGGTCCCTCTTCCCCCAACCTCAGTGCGTGAAATTCAAAATTTTTGGCATCCAGTCTAAGCTGATCGATATCAGAAAAAAAGGGGGTAAAACTCAAATGTGCTTTTCCCTCAATAACCCTTTCTTCCCATCTGAAGGCGAGGTCAAGTTTGGTGTGAATCAGTCTTGCCGATTTCTCGTATGTCCCTTCGAAAATTCGGTTCTCCAAAGCCTTAATTCTGTTTTGAAGACTTTCGGCATTGGTAATCCTACTCGCTGTAACATGCAGTGTATCCAGTTGTCTGAATTCACTGTCAGACTCCGCTATGACAACAGGAGCAGGTGCCGGAGAACAGGAAAATAAAATAGTGAGCAGGACCATTCCCGCTATTGAAAAAAATGATTTTGTCATCATCAAAGAATTTACTCAATCAGAAAAACTCAGTTGTATTATGCCCTTGGTTTGGGGCTTACAGGCATCACAAGCATCGTAATGTCCTGTCCGGCTTCTTGTTCTTCAGGAAAAATTAAAGAGGCACGAATCCCATCTTGAATTTCCATTCGTATCTGCTCAGCATCCAGTACGCTTAACATTTCCACCAGAAATCTGCCATTATAACCCACTGTCATAGGCTCGCCTTCATAGGTGCATGGGAATTGCTCATCACCCGACCTGTTGAAATCCAAATCACTTGCTGAGATGGTTAAAGACTGCGGGCTAAGCTCCATTATCACATGATAGGTAGATTGATTGGAAAAAAGTGAAATACGCTTAAGGGTGCTGAGAAAGTCCAATCTATCCAGATAAAGCTTATTTGGATTGCCAGCGGGTATCACTGCTTCATAATTGGGAAAAGTACCCTCAGCCAATCTACAAGTCAGCAAACCTTTAGATGTTTCAAAAAAGATATTTTCGGGATTAAGGAAGATCTCCATATTCTCACCTGCCACTAAAAGCGGTTTTAACGCACTTAACAACCCCTTTCTAGGCAGAAGTGCAGTTGTACTGTAATCACCTGTTTCTGAATAAAAAACATTTTTGATGAGCCTGTGGGCATCAGTAGCTGCAAAAGTCACTTTACCATCCTCCACTTTAAAATGGATGCCCTGCATTCCTTTTTTCATCTCATCATTTATCGCGGCAATAGCTGTTTGACTAAAGCCTTTTTCAAAATTCTCAGCGGAAAATTCAAACCCCACTTCAGCAGGCAATGCAGGCAGTTCTGGAAAATCAAAAGCAGAAAAACCATTGAGCGTATATTGACCGTACTCTGAGGTGATGTAAAGCAGTGACTTTTCGTAATCTACCTTGATATTTATCGGGTGGTCAGGCATATTTTTTAAGGCCTCCAATAAAATAGTGGAGGGCGCTACTATCCCACCCTTTTCCGTACTGTTGATTAGCTCAGTTTGAGTCGTTATGGATATATCCAGATTAGTTGCTGAAACAATTATGATATCTTCTCTGATTTCCAGAAGAAAATTATCGATTATAGGCAACAGTTTAGAATTGAAGCCAACTGCACCGCTTGCTCTTTGCAAAGCAGACAACAAATTACCTGAAGAGACATTAAATTCCATATTCCATTAAAATATTTAGAAATCGATTTTACAAAAATTTGCTTTAATTTGATTGCATGTAAATCACAGCGAAAAGCAAAAATAACCTTTATTGAGGAATTATCAAGTTTGTTTACTCTAATTTAATCGGCATTTACACTTTCAGCCAAAATAAGCGTCAAAAACTGTAAATCATACTCATCAAAAAAAGGAAGGCAAAAAAACAGTTTTCTTGGTGGAAGCATTTTTTTTCATCAACTTTGCATTCTTTTTAAATAACAGCACCTATGCCGGACAGGAAAAGCGGACCTGAGATATTTGAAATTGATTCTATTCAGCTACCTGAATTCGGCAAGTTTGATTTGCCTGGCGGTTCAGAAGTTCATTATTTGCAAACGGCATACAGTCCAGTAGTGCGGATGGAAATCATCATTGATGCGGGTAGGTTAAAAGAAGATTTTCCACTACAATCAAGAGCTACTGCGGCCCTTCTGAAAGATGGAAGTAAAAATTTTAGTAGGGAGCAAATTTCTGAAATCGCAGACCGCACCGGTGGATCTATCTCAATTACTGCAGGTCTAGAATTTGCCTCCATTCTGATTCATTGTCTTGAGAGTCAAATAGATAAAATTTTAGAAATTGTTGGAGATATTTTACTTTATCCCTCTTATAGCCAAAAACACCTCAGAAAATATATTCAACGCAGAAAAAACAGATTAAAAGAGGATTTAAGCATCAATGAAGTATTGGCTTACCGTAAGCTAACTGAGGAACTTTTTGGTCCGAACCACCCTTACGGCTACAATAGCACAGCCAATAAATACGATCGAATTTCACTGAGTACGCTAAAAGAGTTTCACCAAATGCACTATCGCAGCGGAAATATGAAAGTATTTTTGTCTTGTCAACATCCTCTTGAAATAGGGGAGAAACTAAATCAGTTATGGTCAAATATTCCTGCCGGATATACTTTAGACAATACCTTTGAAACACCAGCAATTGCAGGCGGAAAAACAGAAGTCAAAGCAGCCAATTATGCGCAGGCATCCATACGTGTTGGCAAAAAACTTTTTCCTAGAAATCACCCGGATTTTGCCGGCATGTACTTTTTGAATACCGTTTTGGGTGGCTTCTTTGGCTCTCGATTAACTGCAGAAGTAAGAGAAAAGCAAGGATTGACCTACAATGTTTTTTCCACCATTGAAACCTTTAAAATGGGTGGATTTTTTCTGGCGGGCTGTGAAACTAAAATTTTAAATGTTGACAGGGTTGTCGATCTGTTATTCTTAGAATTTGAAAAAATGAGAATGGGATTGGTACCTGATCCAGAATTGCAGTTGGTCAAAAATTATCTCTTCGGTTTTTTCACATCTATGCTTGATGGCCCTGTAAATACCATGGAGTTGTACAAACTGCTCATCACAGAAGGAGGTAATCTTGAGTCATTTGACAGCATGATTGAGGACTTCAGAAAAATGGATGGAAACGCTTTGGTCAATTTAGCGAATAAATACCTGAAGACAGATGAAATGAGACTGGTAATTGTCCGATAATCACAAATAACTTTCGTGTTGCCGGAATCTCTTATTTCACCTTTTTCAAACTCATATTAAAAAAAAAGCTGTGAGTACAGAAAAAAATAATTCAAACTATTGAAAATTATTTTTATGAATGCATAAAGAATAATTACAGAATAGGTAACTTAGCCTTTTGAATTCTTTTTTAATTTAATAATTTTACTATTTTATTTTTATCAGAAACTTGAAACGCTTTTTGCCGGAGTAAAAACCGACATTATTCAATACAAGCTCAAAAACACACAGCTTTAACCACAACAATCTATTAAATTTAACTCAATGAAATTTTTCAGTTTTTTTAGACAAGAACTTGCCATAGACTTAGGGACTGCAAATACTTTGATCATACAGGATGGCGAAATAGTTGTTGATGAACCTTCAATTGTTGCCATAGACAGAAAAACAGGCGAAACCATAGCTGTAGGCCATAAAGCCATGCAGATGCATGAGAAAACTCATGAAAACATCAAAACTGTTAGGCCGCTTAAAGATGGCGTAATTGCTGATTTTCAGGCGGCTGAAAGCATGATAGAAGGCATGATCAATATGATGGGATCAAGAAGACGCTTTTTTTCACACCTAAAAATGGTCATTTGCATTCCTTCCGGTATTACGGAAGTTGAAAAACGCGCAGTCTTTGATTCTGCCGACCACGTTGACAGTAAAGAAACCTATCTCATTCACGAACCCATGGCAGCAGCTTTGGGTATTGGGATAGACGTGGAAGCACCTATTGGGAATATGATTGTTGATATAGGAGGTGGTACTACAGAAATTGCAGTTATCGCATTGTCAGGTATAGTTGGCGAACAATCTATCCGAACAGCCGGTGATGAATTTACAATGGACATCATGGACTTCATGAAAAGGCAACACAATATTTTGATCGGAGAAAGAACTGCTGAACAGATAAAAATCAATGTTGGATCCGCTTTGGCTGAATTAGACCACCCCCCTGATGATTTTCCTGTGAATGGTAGGGATTTAATGACGGGGATTCCTAAACAGGTGACCATAGGATACAAAGAAATAGCAGAGTCCCTAGATAACTCTATAGCTAAAATTGAGGAAGCTATTCTCAAAGCTTTGGAAAACACTCCTCCAGAGTTGGCATCTGACATTTTCAAAACCGGAATTTACCTCACCGGTGGAGGAGCTTTGCTTAGGGGACTGGACAAAAGGATAGCTGCCAAAACTAAACTTTCAGTCCATATTGCAGATGATCCACTGCGAGCAGTAGTTAGGGGTACTGGGCTGGCACTAAAAAACTCTGATCGATTTTCCTTCTTGATTGACAGAAAGAGCATATGATTCCAGCAAAGACCTGAATAAAAAATGATCAGTCTAATTCACTTCATCATCAAACACGGAGCCATTTTTACGTTCCTGTTTTTGCAAACCATATGCATGTGGATGATAGTCACTTTCAATGATCACCAACGGGAAATATTTTTACACAATACTGTTCTAATTACTTCCGGAGCACAGGAAAGAATCAGTAACATCTATGACTACTGGACGCTTTATAGTATATCCGATAGTCTTGCATCAGATAATGCACGACTAAAAGAGCAACTTTTCTCGGGCACTGCTTCACCCCAATATCTCGATAATGAATTAGATCAACATGGCAAAGATTCAATAATTGCTGCCAAAATCATTTACAACCGAATTTCAGGGACCAATAATCACCTTTTAATCAACAGAGGCAAAAGCCATGGCATTGACCGGGGTATGGGAGTAATTACAGGAAAAAAGGGAGTTGCAGGAATAACCAAAGCCTGTACGCAAAATTATTGTAGCGTAATATCAATCCTACATTCTCAAGCTAGCATCAGCAGTAAAATAAATAACAGAGGATATTTCGGTTCCCTTGTCTGGCGCTCCACCAATCCCAGATTACTACAACTTGAAGCCATACCTGTTCATGCTACTTTTGAGGTTGGGGACACTGTAGTTACAAGTGGCTTTTCTACCATTTTTCCCGAGGGTATTCTTTTGGGTACCATTAAAAGTTTTGAAATTCCGTCGGGAAGTAATTTCTACCGAATTGAAGTAAGAACCTTTAACGATTTATCAAAAGCTAAATATGTCTATGTGGTGAATGATTTACACAAGACAGAAAAAGATTCACTTTTATTACCTTTGCTGAATGAGTGATCAAATACTAAAATATGGCTTCTGGTTTATTGCATTGACCCTCGCTCAAATCCTGATTTTCAGAGGGATTGCTTTTGGTTGGGGAGATCAGTATTATTTTCAGGTGTTAATTTATCCATTGTTGATCCTGATAATGCCATTGAATTTTTCCAGAGTACAAATCATGTTGATTGCCTTTTCTATGGGCCTCATAATTGATCTCTTTTATTTGTCTCCGGGAGTCCATAGCGCCGCCTTGGTTTTTACCGCTTTCATCAGAAAAATTGTACTGAATTTAATGGAGCCCAGAGGAGGATATAAGGTAAACAGCAGCCCCACGCTTTATTATATGGGAATGAATTGGTTTTTAAGTTTTTCTGCCATCCTAATTTTTTTGCATCATTTAGTTTACTTCAGTCTTGAGGTTTTTAGTTTTCAGTTTGCTGTTACCATTTGGTTAAAGACCCTATTCAGCTTTTTAACTTCCTATCTGTTCATATTGGCTATTGCTGTTATCCTCAATCCTAAATAAGATATCATGGCAAAAGAAATAAAGGACGGAAAACAGAGATTGAATCAAATTCTCCTCTTAGTTGGGTTAGCCACACTGATTTTGATTTTCAAATTGGGTCAACTTCAATTAGCAGATTCAGAATTTATTGAAAAAGCGAGAAACTCAGCAATTTACAAAAACGTAACCTATCCTTCGAGGGGTCTAATTTACGACAGAAATCGGCAACTACTCACCTTGAATGATCCGATTTACGACTTGATGTTCACCTATAATTTGCTGGATCGCAATATGGATACTCTGAAGTTTTGTAAACTTCTCGGTATAGACATAGAATACTTTAAGAACAACATTGAGAAAGACTGGTCTCATGTGAGGTTCAGCCGGCATGTTCCTACAGCTTTTATGCGGATGATTCCCCCTGAAACCTTTACCGCTTTTCAAGAGCATCTACATCAATTTCCAGGTTTTGAATTTAGGTTAAGAAACATCAGGTCTTATCCCCATAGTCATGCAGCGCATATTTTAGGCTACATTAGTGAGGTAAACAGGGACATCATTGAAAGGTCGGGCGGTATATACGCTGCAGGAGATTATTATGGAGCAAGTGGAATTGAAAGAATCTATGAACCGGTTTTAAGGGGTGAAAAAGGCAATGAATTTGTCTTAAGAGACAATCTCGGTCGCTATGTGGGACCACTCAGCGAAGGGCTGCTGGATAGTCCTGCCGTATCAGGTACTAATCTAATAGCTACCATTGATCTGGATTTACAGGCTTATGCAGAGAAACTATTGAAAAATAAAAAGGGAAGTATAGTCGCTATAGAGCCTGCTACGGGTGAGGTACTCGTTATGGTAAGTAGCCCCGGATATGACCCCAATAAACTCGCCATAAATAGGGGGCGGAGTCATGCCTTTACACAATTGGTAAGGGATAGCTTAAATCCTCTTTTTAATAGGGGAATACAGGCAAAATATCCTCCCGGCTCCATTTTTAAACCTATACTTGCACTAATTGCACTTCAGGAAGAAATACTAACAGCAAGAAGGCAGATTACTTGCCAAGGAGCTTATTACTACAGACAATCCCGCTGGGGATGTACGGCCGGAGCGGGAACCAGAAATGTAACAAGAGCCATTCAGCGATCGTGCAATTCCTTTTTCTATCAAATATACCGGGAAATCCTGGAAAAAGAAGGATTTAATAGACCCGAAAAAGGACTTGCTGTTATAAATGAATACCTTCACCAATTTGGCTTGGGAGCACCAACCGGGATTGACCTACCAGGTGAAACCAAAGGTCGGGTTCCCAACAATGAATTTTATCGGAGAATGTACGCTTCCGAGGGTGGAAGGTGGTACTCAACCTATACGCTCTCCAACGCCATCGGACAAGGCGAGTTAGAATTGACGACATTGCAAATGGCCAATTTAGTTTCCATTATTGCCAACAGGGGCTTTTTTGTCCAACCCCACCTTATAAGAGGTGAGATGTCTCCAAACGGCAATATTCAAGCATACACCAGGAATAAACACTTCGTGCCTATTGATCAAGAGCACTTTGAGGTAGTTATTGACGCCATGGAACTTGCAGTGTATGAATCTTCAGGCAGAATGGCAGCATTACCCGGCTTGAGTGTATGCGGTAAAACAGGAACAAGTGAAAATCCTCATGGTGACAATCACTCCGTTTTTTTTGCATTTGCACCTAAGGAAAATCCACAAATAGCAATAGCAGTTTATGTCGAAAATGCAGGTTGGGGAAGTGCCTTCGCTGCTCCTATAGCAGGACTTGTTATCGAAAAATATTTAAATAAAGAAATCAGCCGACAACGTCAATGGATCGAAAACCGCATGCTTGAGGCTGACCTTTTAATGATTCCATAAATAAAAAAAATGACCATCAGTTTAATAGTAGCTATATCTAAAAACAGAGCTATTGGTATGGACAATCAAATTCCCTGGTACTTACCTGCAGACCTGAAGTATTTTAAACGAACTACTCTGGGGCACCACATCCTTATGGGAAGGAAAAGCTACCTGTCAATAGGCAAGCCATTGCCCAAAAGAACCAATTTGGTATTGACAAGAAATCCATTTTTTACCGCAAATGGGATAAAGGTCATCCATAGCATAGAAGAGGGAATAGCATTGGCGAGAGCTGCCGGTGATGATGAATTATTCATCATTGGTGGAGGCGAAATATACCGACAAAGTATGGATTTAGTAGATCGCTTATATATAACTGAAGTGGATATTGAAACGGAAGGAGACACCTTTTTCCCGCATATTGATAAAACTCAGTGGAAATTAAGTTCAAAGGAAGCCCATGAAGCTGATGATCGCAACAAATGGAACTACTGTTTTAAAGTTTATGACCGAACCTCAAAGTAAAGATTTATCAAAAGCGCTTTAACATACCCTCCAAGTAATTTTTAGTAAGCTCTACATCTTTACTGATATTTCTGTCTGACTCCAAGACCGGAACCAATTCTCTGTATTCCTGCAGTAAAGATTGCAATGAAGGAGCCAGATCCTTATAATCCCTCAAAGAAAGAGCCTGCATGGCAGTATAGTATTCCATAGCTAAGACAGAAAAAGTATTATTTAATATAGTGTAAGTTTTTACCGCGGCATTAGCAGCCATACTCACATGGTCTTCTTGACCCATACTTGAAATAATACTGTCCACACTCGATGGTGTTGCCAATTGCTTATTTAAGCTTACTGTTGAAGCTGCTGAATACTGCAAAATCATCAAACCGGAGTTGATACCTGCATCTTTAATAAGGCAAACCGGAAGTCCTCGATGCCCATTGATCAGTTGATAAATCCGCCTTTCTGCAATGGAACCTAGTTCGCATAAGCCCAATGCCAGATGATCCATTGAAAAAGCAATGGGTTGAGCGTGGAAATTCCCTCCTGACACAATTAGTTGATCATCCGGAAAAATCAGTGGGTTGTCAGAAACAGAGTTTATTTCTGTTTCTATTACTTCATGCACCCTATCAATGAGGTCACTAACAGCTCCTTGCACTTGAGGAATACACCTGAATGAGTATGGATCCTGGACACTGTTCTGGGGTCTTTTCTCAATGCCTGACCCTTTCAACCAATCTAAAATTTCTGCTGCTACAGATTTTTGTCCAGGATGAGGACGAATGTAATGTACTCTTGCATCAAAAGGACTAAGTCTGCAGTTAAAAGCTTCCAAGCTCAATGCACTGCACAAATTTGCAAGTTTCAATAATTTTTTTCCCTTAACAACAGCTTGCAGCCCATAAGCCGTGGAGAACTGTGTTCCATTGATCAGTGCAAGTCCCTCTTTTGAAACCATTCTGAGGGGCTTTAATCCTATTTCCTTAAGGAATCCAGATGCGGATATGATTCCATCTTTGTATTTGATATCTCCTTCTCCCAAAAGACAAAGACTCATATGTGCGAGAGGTGCAAGATCGCCTGATGCTCCTAAAGACCCTTGCTCATGAATTAATGGGACGGCTCCTGAATTAAAAATCTGCACCAAATAGTCTATGAGCTCCAACCTAATCCCTGAATGCCCTAAACTTAAATTTTTAATTTTGAGCAAAAGAATTGTTCTCGCTACTTCGTCGGGGACATAATTTCCGCTTCCACAAGCATGCGATAATAAAAGGTTCTCCTGCAATTGTCCGAGCATATTGGAATCAATGGATACATCACACAAGTGACCAAAGCCCGTATTAATGCCATAATGAATATTGCCTCTCGCTTCTTCTCGCTCTAGAAAAGATCTGCAGTATTCAACAGCTTTAATCGCATCGGCTGCAATTTGAACCTTTTGCTTTCCCTCAATACAATTGTAAAAGTCAATTGGCTTTTGACGATCTAAACCTATCGCAAATTCGCTAATTTCCATTTTTAAAATGTTTGGTCCTTTCTTAATCTTTCAGTGATATTTACTATCCCTTTTCAAAATGGAGCGCAATTTACGAACTACAATTTACTCGCAAAAGAAAAATCCCTGATATTCCTTTTTAGTAGACCATCCAAAAACTAAAAGCTTTAGTGAAATAGTTTGAAATACTGATGCTTATGGCAGTTCTCCTTAACTCATACTTAACAAAAAAACGCATTTACCTTTAAGGAAAATAAAATAATATGATTCGAGATTAAGTTTTATCTGAAATTTGTCGGACAATTTGATTAAATCATAGCGTCGCTGATATAATGCGAATAAAAGCACTTTTAGTCAACTAATTTTCCTTCAGTTTTCATATGTTTGCATTTATTTTTAAACGGAAAAAACGACTATGATGTACAAATTTTTATTTGCAATTCCCATGCTGCTTTTAATGTCCTTTGCAATTTCAGCTCAACAAGTAGCTGTTGTAGATGTATCAAAAGTTCTGGAAAGTGTGGAAGACTATAGAATGGCACAGCGGGAATTGGATAATATAGCTGCTGCATGGCAACGAGACATTGCCGAGGAATACGATAAAATCAGGAGTCTCTACAATCGCTATCAGGCTGAGCAGGTTTTACTCTCAGAAGAACAACGAGCCGAGCGTGAAGAAGAAATAATGGAAAAAGAGAAGTCCGTTCGAGAACTTCAACGCGCCAGATTCGGCCCTGAAGGCGAACTTTTTAGAAAACGTCAGGAGTTAGTTTCACCCATACAGGACAGAATTTTTGGACTGATACAAGAGTATGCCACATCGAGAGGGTTTGATATTATTTTTGACAAAAGCAGTGATGCAGGTTTGTTGTATGTGAGTGAACGCTTTGATAAAACTGATGATATTATAAGAAGAGTTCGCTAAAAGGGAGGTAGTTTATATCATTCCAAAAGTTATTAAATTGTAATTATTCACGGTAAGCCATAAATGGATATTAAAATTTCCTTATTTTTGCCGATCATTTGTGAAAAGCAGTTTTCTGTACAATTAAAAGAATTAAACATTAGAAAAAAATTAAATCTATGAAAAACATGTTCAAAATATTTGTTTTCAGTCTTCTTATGTTCGGCATGAGTCAAACCAATGAACTTTTTGCTCAAAAAATCGGGCATTTGAATTCAGCAGCTATTTTATCTGAAATGCCCGAAGTATTGGCCGCAGATGCTGAGTTGGAAACCTTACAAAAACAATTGGTAGCTCAAGCACAGAGAAGAATAGAATCTCTACAAAAAGATTATCAGGAGTTAATCAGACAAGAACAACAAGGTGATTTATCTCCTCGCCGATTACAAGAAGAGCAGATGAGGTTAAGAGAAAAAGAGCAGGAACTAGCAATGGAAGAACAAAACATCCAAAGTACGTTAATGCGGAAAAGAAATGAGTTGATTAACCCCATTTTGGAACGTGTTCAGGACGCCATTGATGAGGTGGCAAGGGAAAACAACTTCCAATATATTCTGGATACTAGCGGGGGAAGTGTACTGTTCGCTGATGATACCAAAGATATTACCAGGATGGTGAGAACTAAATTGGGAATCAATTAAAGGATAGAGTAGTTAGAAAAAATCAACCCGGTGAGCTTTTGTTCATCGGGTTTTTTTTATTTACCGCATTTCCTTATTTAAATCCGATTGATATTTATTCTAAATGAATTTTTAATAATCCTTTTCAATGAAACCTTTTTAAATTGTTTAAAAAAGTAACATACTGATTTTAAACTTCTTTTTACAATAGCATGTTATAATCTTAAGCATTCAAAAAGAATCACTTATGCATTTTTATAAGAAAGCAATTTACCTAGGCTTAGGTCTTTTATTTTTCCTGTTTCTCCCCTGGGCATTCCCATCTAACCTGATGGTTTTTATCTCCATTATGGCATCCACAGTTTTGTTAGTAATGCTAGCCCTCATGGTTTTAAAAGATAAATCAAAAACAAAAGCCGATGAAAGCGATGAAATTCCTGTGCCTGAGGATTAAGCAATTGGCATACAAAGCTTTTCATTTATAGCCGACAGTTTGGCTTTGCAATAGAAATTTCGTAAACAATTCGGCTTAACCAACATCCGATGGATCCATTCTTTTCTCTAATTCTCTGGCTGTAGTTAGAAACTTATCTACATTCATTTCTTTAAAATAAATGAGCCCGTGGCTTGCTCTCACTCTCGCATTTTCATGTTGATAAAAATAGTTTTTCCCCAGAAGCAACTGCAATTGTTTTAATTGTTCCACCCATGTCTTCCTTGCAAGTGTTGAAAACTTTCCATTATGACGATAACTCGGGAAGGATGCATTCACCTGACTGAGATAACAATTAGAAAAAGAATCTTCCATAACCGACATATCACTTAGTGAAACCGGTATGATTACATTGGCCTCTGAAGGGTGAAATTGATACCAAACATTGCGATAGCCCACTATACTTAAATCAGTGAGGTCTTTTTCCTTACTCCATAGCCTCACCGCCTCTGCAGTGGCTTGAAGGACTTTATAGTGAGTATCCGGTCCACTCCCCTCCGGGTCCAAAGTAAGACTCAACTGATCGGGGTTTATTTTTCTCAGTAATTCTAGTATGGGTTCAACATCCCGTTTTTTCTCAGGTTGCTGGGTAAAAATATCTCCGGTATAGAAACCCAGCCTCAGGTGGTGAACATTTTGAACAGGCACCCCAAAATGGGCCCAGACCAGCTCTTCTTCAAATTCTCTGATCATCCCTTTCAACGACTGAATTTTAGCCGGATTTTTCTCCCCGTCATAAGAGGACCGCAAAATACTGATGATGTCATTTATGCTGTCGACCAGGCTGTTGATGTTTTTTATTCCGTAGATATGCACAATTGATCTGACCAGCCTGTGAGCAAGACCACGCTTGCGCTCTATCGCATTCTCGTCAGCTACATTGGTCAAAAAATGATAAACATCCTTACCAATTTTCATTTTATAGCCCCGATCAAAAAAGTCATCGTATTCCACCATTTGCACCTTACCCTCCATTAATAGTTTTTTAGTAAACCTGAGGACTTCTGTCAAAAAATTATTGGTTACTGCAGTAAAGCCTGAGGTCATTACAGCAAAGTGAATCTCATTGGATTCTTCAAGAAGTTGTTGATTGATATAAGGTAAAATCCCTAATGATATATCGTCATGATGAGGACCGGTATGCAGGATAACTTTATTTTTTTCAGGCTTAATACCTCGTCGTATTTTCCTGCAAGTTCTGTCAATAACTTCATCGACTGTATACTCAGATAAATTGGGGATCAGCGCAGTATAAGGGTCTATTTGCAAGTTTTCGGGACGAACTCTGCTGCCATAGACTTCATTTTTTTTACAATAATCAATGACAGCCCTGTCTGTTTTTTCATCATTCCATTTACCAACTCTAAACCACTGATTGATACTATCACTTAGAAAGCTTGCAGCTCCCCTGGTTAAATAAAACTTTGCATTTGGCAATTTTTGTAATACCGTTGCAGGGTATAAATTAGTGGGTTCGCTTTCGAGCGATCTTTTTATAATTTCTGCTTTTGCTTCTCCAGCTGCAATGATTATCGCTGTAGCATTTGGGTTGTAGGTAATAGTTCCCAAACCAATCGTGATTACTAATCTCCTGGAAGAAACTTCTATTCCGCCCAGATCTCCGGCTGCTACCGCCTTGGTTTCAAAATTTGTATCTGTAAGCCGGGTAGTTGAATGATGATCTGAACCTCGGATATTAAAGGCGATATGTCCATCAGGCCCCATTCCTCCAAGGAAAAAACCAATGCCACCGATTTCTCTGATTCTTTGCTCAAAATCTGTACACCATTTGTCTATCAGAAAAATAGATTGTTGACGAATTTCTTCAGCTGTTGACTCTGGCTCCCTATACCTTAGACTTAAATCTACTTCAAGATCCGGAAAAACTTCACTAAAATGTCTCCCACCTGCCAACGGAATATCCGCGCTATTCATCAGTAATGATCTCTTGGCATCCAGACCAAAGCCATCCAAATAAAAATGATTCACATAGTGATAAAAACTATTGGTCTGTTCCGGGGCGATGGGATAAAATTCATCAATCTGAACAAAGCGCAATTGAGACAAATCCGGTTTTTTGATTTTATCAAGTCCAAATTTCTCACGCAATTCACTGACATCCGGTTTATTCCAACCATTCAGCAGCCTTTTCGTCCAGTGAATAAAAAACTCAGGTGTCTTCCCGGTGGGCAGGGAAATAACTCCATCCGGATTTTCGCTGACCCATTCCAAAAATTTACATGCAGTAAGCAATCCTAGTTGGGGAAAATTCTCTACAGTGATGTATGGAATGGCAGTAGTCATTTCAGTCTGAGAGATTAAACTCATAAAATTCTTCTCTACAGGGGTGAAGTTATGACTTCTACCATTTTTCATACAAACTACATTTAAACTACCTCATCAAATTACCTTCAATTCCTTACCGACTTTTTCAAAACCAGCAATAGCCTTATCCAGATGTGACTTTTCATGAGCTGCACTTAATTGCACCCTTATTCTCGCCTTTCCTTTTGGAACAACAGGATAGTAAAAGCCAATCACGTAAATTCCTTCATCCAAAAGTTTATTAGCAAATTCCTGAGACAATTTCGCATCGTAAAGCATTATCGGAACAATGGGATGCTCTCCCGGAATGATATCAAAACCTAAAGCTGTCATCTTTTCTCTGAAATATCGGGTATTGAATTCCAACTTGTCCCTCAATTCTGTTGTGGCAGAGAGCATGTCCAGTACAGCAATGGAAGCACCTACAATAGCCGGCGCAAGTGTATTCGAAAATAAATAAGGGCGTGAACGCTGTCGCAACATATCGACTATTTCTTTTCTAGCAGCAGTAAAACCACCTGATGCACCACCAAGTGCCTTTCCAAAAGTTCCGGTGACAATATCCACCCTGTCCATTACATTTTTGAACTCGTGAGTTCCTCTTCCTTTTTTACCCATAAAACCGGTAGAATGGCAGTCATCTATCATGACCATAGCACCGTATTTTTCTGCTAAATCACATATTTGATCCAATTTAGCAATCGTACCATCCATACTGAAGACACCATCAGTAGCAATCAGTTTTCTTCTTGCACCATCAGCTTTTTTCAACTGCTCCTCAAGATCATTCATATCGTTATTCTTGTAGCGAAAACGGGCTGCTTTACACAGCCGAACACCATCAATAATTGAAGCGTGGTTCAGCTCATCTGATAAAATAGCATCCTCTGCTGTAAGTATGGGCTCAAACAAACCACCATTGGCATCGAAAGCAGCAGCGTATAAAATGGCATCCTCCATCCCAGTGAATTCAGCTGTTTTCTCCTCTAGTTCTTTATGCAGATCTTGTGTTCCACAAATAAAACGCACAGAAGACAAACCAAACCCGTGAGAGTCAATGGCATCCTTGGCTGATTGGATGACCTTAGGATGAGAAGATAAACCCAGATAGTTATTGGCGCAAAAATTGAGCACCTCTGAACCATTGGCAGTTATTTCAGCAGCCTGAGGACTGGTAATAATTCGCTCCTCTTTGTAAAGACCGGCCTCTTTGATCTCATTTAATTCTTCCTGAATGGCATTTCGATACTGTTCAAACATGATATGTTAATTTAATTGTTTAGCTAAAATTGCTGAATTCATTTCCTCAGTCATTTTCTCCAGATCGTATTCCGGTTGCCATCCCCAATCTCCTCTCGCAGAAGAGTCGTCCAGCCTTGATGGCCAGCTGTCTGCTATTTCCTGACGAAAATCTGGTTGGTAATCAATGGTAAAATCCGGATGCAGCTTTTTAATGGATTTGTAGATTTCTTCAGGTGTAAATGTAATACCCTGAAGATTATATGAAGTTCTTACATTTAGTCTGACTTTATCTGCTTCCATTAATTCTATAGTGGCTCTTATTGCATCGCCCATATACATCATAGGAAGAGGTGAATCTTTTTTCAAAAAGCAGTTAAAGTGACCATTTTCAATGGCGGCATAGTAAATATCGACTGCATAGTCAGTGGTACCGCCGCCAGGCATAGTCTGATGGCCGATCACTCCAGGATAGCGCAGAGAGCGAACGTCTAAACCATATTTTTCAAAGTAATAATTGCACCAGTTCTCTCCCGCAGCTTTGCTGATTCCATAAACTGAGGTGGGAATCAACACAGAGTCTTGAGCCGTAAAGGTTTTGTCCACTCCTTCACCGAAAACAGCAATTGAAGAGGGAAAAAACACCCTGTTCACCTTGCACTCCACCGCTGATTCAAGCGCATTCAGCAGTCCGCGCATATTGACTTCCCAAGCCTGTGATGGATTTTGTTCACCTTTTGCTGAGAGAATTGCTGCCAAGTGATAAAAGTGATCGACTTCGTGATCTTTCAAAGCTTTTACCATGCCTTCTTTATCCAGCACATTCAGCTTCTCATAACGACAGCTAAAGCCGGGATCATTAGATATATCTGTAGCAATAACATTGTCCCGGCCATATCGATCGATTAAAGCATTGACCAAAACCTGCCCAATCTGACCAGCGGAACCTGTAAGTAAAATCTTTTTTGGGGACATAGCCACGGTTTTTTTAAGGAGGTCAAATATATAACTTTGTTAGCAAATTTTTGAAACATGACTACATTTAACACCTGAAATAACTATAATTATCTTATTGGCTAATTCACTTCTACTGCTTTGTAACACAACTAAAATTTGGTTAATTAAAGATTTTTCGCTAGCTTTGATTTTAGTAAGTTATACTAAATTTTTCAGTTGGTCTTTTTTGAAATTAAAAGAAAAAAAAGACCTACTCTTCAAACATTTAAATCATGAGACATCTAAACTATTTTGCATCTGCCGTATTCATTATTTTGCTATCCTTACCAACTATTAATGCACAAATTGAATGGACCTATGTTTATGATAAAAATACAAGAACCTCTATAAATTCTGTTTTTCTGACTGAAAACGATCAGATATTAATGAACCTCAATTACGGCTTGTCTTGCCCTAATAACAGAATAGTGGCTTTTAATCTGGAGGGTAATCACGAATGGACTTTTTCAGAGTCTTATTCATCACTTGGTGCTAATTTAAGGCTTGTAAAAAGTTTTGACGGAGCTATTTATTCAGTCGGGTTTCACGGTGAGGAGGATTACGTCTCGGGAGAAGAACACTTGTCCATCCACAAGATTAATTTTGAAGGCGATGTCGAAATGAAAAAGGATATTCCCTGGAATTTAAACCAATTCGATCACATGATTCCATGCGGATTTGACTGGCATAAGGAGTGGGGGTTTATTGTAGTGGATTGTTTTTTTGGAAATTTAGTCAGACTGGATCAAGAAGCTAACCTTCTTGAGGTAATTGCATTGGGAGAAAAAACAAATGATGTTATTTTTGTTGAACAAGACAGATTTATCATCATCCAAAATGAAATAATTAGTCTAATTGATGCCACGGGGCAGATAATCAACAATCACTCCTTATCTTCTAAAATCCAAAGTTCAGGAAAAAAGGATGAAAGCTTTTATTTCATTTCCAAGGACTCTATTTTTATATTTGATGAGAATCTTAATCATGTAAAGGCAGTTTCCCATGATCCAAATTATACAGTTATTTCTACTCAGCTAATAGGCGACGAATTCTATAGTTTAAGTAAAAAAAATGATAGTGTTTTCATTCATACTTTAGAAAATGAAGCTTGGAGTATCACCCACACAAGTCCCATTGTCTTTAATCCCAGTGATTTTTTAATCTCTGATGATTTGGTAATAATAGCGGGAAACGTAGGAGGACAAATGGCAATGTATGCGATTAATAAAAACTCTTCAGACTTGAATTATTTTTTTCCGGATCTTGAACTGCTTGATGTAGAATTGATTGATTTAGTCCTTAACACAACAAATATCCCGGTTTATGATGAGGATGTTATTGAGTCCTTATCTTTTACTCCCGGACTGTGGTTAAAAAATAAGGGCCAATTTCCTATCTACAGTTTTGGACTTCATGCCAATCAACCAGGTGGATTTAATTGCGCAATACCTCATTATTATCGATTTCACGAGAATGTTGTTATTGAGCCGGGTGAAACAAAATTTATTGAAGCGCAAAGATACAGCACTCATGGTGACCATAGAATGAATTTGGAAATCTGCTTTTCTTTAAAAGCTCCCAATGCAGACATTGAAATAATTCGCTCAAATAATTCACATTGTGTAGATATTACTATCTCAGCAATTGATAAGGCAGATGAACCAATTCACAACATTCAAATCTATCCAAACCCGGTTGCTGATTGGCTAGTTATAGACATGAGCTCGGCAAACTTTTCTGAAAGCAAAATTACTTTGACTGTTACAGACATGCTGGGAAAAGAAGTGTTCAGAAGTTCATTACCAACCGGAATAAAGGAAAAAATTGATGTTTCAAAACTTGCCAATGGAATTTACATCGTAAAATTCCACCAAAATGGGGCACCTATTGAAAAACACATTTTTGTAAAAAACTAATAATCAAATTTTTATATCACCGGCTGTTTGAAATCCAACCCCTTCTAACTGCTCAAAATAAAGACAATCAGGACCATTGGTGATCAACAGTCGGGGCGCATCGACATACAAGTTGTAGTTTTGAATCTGATCGATGGTCAAATTGAGCTTTTTCTCTTTAAAGGATTTGCACTCTGCGAGAAGAAGAACTTTTCCGTTGGGATCAAATACTAGTAAATCACACCTTTTTTGGGTTTTGAAAACAGGGATAAGGTATTCCGAACTCATTCTGATAAATGGGATGCCATGGACTTCGTTAAAATAAATGATGAGCAGCTGCCGGACAAATTCTTCAGGTTGCAGTACAAGATACTTTTTTCGCAAGGGGTCCCATATATAATCCACAGCCCCTTTTTTTGTAAGTTTGAGCTCAGGAACATATTTCATCAATTGCAAATCGGGCTTGTCCAAAGTTTTTTGCAAAAATAAGCGTTTACCTCAGTCTGATCAGTAATCCATCCATTTTTATTGCTTTTCACTTTGGCTAGTCGTATATTCGCTTTATAAAATCAATACATGACGAACAGAGAAATAGCAGGTAAATTTAGAGAACTGGCGGATTTAATGGAACTATTGGGAGACAATCCCTTTAAAATCAGATCTTATCGCTCGGCTTACCAAAAACTGAGAAGTTACGAAAAGGATTTAGTTAGTCTGTCAGGCGACGAACTGGAATCTATACCCGGTGTTGGAAAAGCCATCAGCTCCAAGATAGGAGAATTAATAGAAACCGGGGACTTAGCTGCTCTGCAAAAAGTCAGGGATAAGGTGCCGGGGCAAGTTGCAGAATTGCTGAAAATAAAAGGTCTTGGTCCGGGTAAAGTCCGCAAATTATGGCAAGGTTTGGAAATACTATCACCCGGGGAATTGCTTTACGCATGCGAAGAAAATCGCTTGGTCAGCTTGAAAGGGTTTGGCGAAAAATCACAGGAGGATATCCGCAATAAGGTAAAGTACTATCTGAGTCAGCGCGGATATTTCTTTTTTTACCAATTAAATGAGGCAGCACAAAGCTTAATTCAGTCATTTAATGAGTACTTCCCAAACGAAAAAACTGAAATTTCCGGTGAACTAAGAAGACTGGAAAATACGGCTAGTGAAATCATTATACTGACGACGGTTTCGGCCGATGACCTCAAGACAACTCGCATCAGTGGATTTACTCTAATAAAAGTAGAAAACGGCAGAATTGAAGGGGAATTGGAGGAAAAATGGCCCGTCCAGATACATACTGTAAAAAAGGATGATTTTGGTTTAGAGCAACTAAAACTAACCGGTCCGGATAGTTTTGTCCATTCAATAATTGCAGAAATAAAGACTGGAGAAGTAGAATCTGAAATAGAGGAAGAGGTCTTTGATAAACTTAAAAAAACATATGTTCTACCCGAGTTCAGAAACTGGCCGGATACTGAGAAAGCAAAAAATATTTTGGCAGATAAAAGGGTTACAGAATCAGACATCAGGGGTGTAGTCCATGCGCACAGTACATATAGTGATGGCGCACACACTCTGGAAAAAATGGCTCTTGCTTCAAGGGATAAGGGCTATGAATACCTTGCCATAACGGATCACTCGGCTTATGCCTCCTATGCCGGTGGATTAAAGGAAAAGGATGTTTTGGCGCAATGGGAAGAAATTGATCTGCTGAACCAACAACTAGCGCCTTTCAGAATCATCAAAGGGATTGAGGCCGATATTTTACCGGATGGAAGCATGGATTATACACCCGATTTGCTTGGTGGTTTTGAACTGGTGATTGCATCTGTACATTCGGTATTGAATATGGATATCGAAAGGGCAACAACGCGACTCATCAGTGCTGTTGAAAATCCCCATGTGCACATGCTGGGTCATCCTACGGGCAGATTGTTACTCTCCCGACCGGGCTATCCATTGGACAAGGATAAACTACTGGATGCCTGTGCCGCTAATGGAGTGATAGTCGAGCTAAATGCCAATCCACACAGACTAGACCTCGACTGGAGCTGGATTATACCGGCTATGGAAAAGGGGGTTAAGTTCAGTATCAACCCGGATGCTCACTCAGTAGAAGGAATAGAGGATATTCGACATGGAATCAAGGCGGCGCGAAAGGGTGGAATGATGGTAGCTGATTGCATCAATTCCTTGAATACAGAAGCGTTTTTGGCTGTTTTGAGAAGTTAGGGCTTAGATGGTGCTACCAAATTTTTATTAACTTGTGCTCTCGGGATAGCACGAAACGCAGCGGATTGGCTATTGGCACATGCTTGGATTAGGATTTTATAATTTTCAATCTGGCTTGATTATGCTCTTTAAACAAGTCCGAATAAAATATTTTCCATTATAACCATTCGATCTTATAAAAACGGAGATTATTTTCCAGTTAAATCATGTTTTTGGAAAATTTTTTCCATTAAATGGTCTTGGATTGG
>RECS01000029.1 GCA_007693915.1 Saprospirales bacterium
TCTGTAGCTGCAAGTGCGGCTTCTTTTACAGCTTCAGCATAAGTAGGATGAGCATGGCTCATTCTGCTGATATCCTCAGCTGACCCTCGATACTCCATAACTGCAACTGCCTGTGCAATCAAATCAGCAGCACGAGGTCCTACGATATGAACACCTAAAACTTCATCCGTATCTTTATGCGCAATGATTTTTACTAAACCTTCCAAATCCCCACTTGCCCGACTTCGACCAAGAGCCTTAAAGGGAAATTTACCTGTTTTATAGGAGACACCCACTTCTTTGAGTTGATCTTCTGTTTTTCCCACAGATGCAAATTCAGGCCAGGTATAGACTACATTGGGAATGAGGTTATAGTCAATATGCGGCTTTTGACCAGCTATATTTTCAGCTACTAGTATTCCCTCCTCCTCAGCCTTATGTGCCAACATCGCCCCGCGAACTACGTCACCAATGGCATAAATATGTGACTTATTTGTCTGCAGATGATCATTTACAGGAATTCGTCCACGGTCATCTGTGTGTAGCCCTGCTTTTTCCAATGCAAGTCCTTGAGTATAAGGAATTCTGCCAATGGAAATCAAGCAATAATCTACCGACAAATCTTGAATGTCTTCACCGTCTCTTTTCTTAAAACTTACCTTAACCTGATTTTTATTGACCTTCACTTTTTCAACAGAATGCTTGAGGTAAAACTTTACACCGAGCTTTTTCATGGAACGCATAAGCTCCTTACTGCCGTCTTTATCCATGCCGGGAAGTATGGTATCCATGTATTCAATAATACTCACCTCTGATCCTAAGCGGGCAAAAACAGACCCTAACTCAAGCCCTATAACTCCCCCGCCGACAACTACCATTCTAGTAGGAACCTCTTTAAGGTTAAGAGCTTCTGTCGATGTAATCACTCTTTTTTTATCGTAATTAAAAGCTGCCGGGGTATTGGGTTTGGAACCTGTTGCAATCACAATCTTTTCTGCCTTTAATTGTTCTTCTCCTTTTTCAGACTTTACTTTTATGTTGTGCTCGTCAACAAAGGATCCTATACCATGATAAACATCAACCTTATTTTTTTTCATTAAAAAAGACACCCCATTGCAGGTCTGCTCCACTACCCCATTTTTTCTTTTAATCATTTGTGGCATATTCACCTTGAGGTTTTCAAGTTGAATTCCGTGGTCATCAAAGGTATGGGAAGCATTATGGTAGTGCTCAGAACTATCCAAAAGCGCCTTAGATGGGATGCAGCCCACATTTAAACAGGTTCCACCAAGAGTATTGTACTTCTCTATCAATGCTACCTTAAAGCCAAGCTGAGCGGAACGCAATGCGCATACATAACCTCCCGGACCGGAACCAATTACGACTATGTTGTATTCTTTCTTATTATTACTCATTGATCTTTATTGTTTTGTCTATTTTTATTATTCCTTCTGCTTCTCCTGTTCTTATTAGTAGAGCTTGGTTTATTCTCTTTAGTATTCTGGGATGATTGAGAAGTTGCACTACTCTGTGAAGTACCTTTATTATGCCGGTTTTGTTGGTTATTTTTTCCACCGCGACCCCTCCTTTTATTTCGTTTATTTCTCCTTTTTACCTCAGGCAGGTCAAAGCCTTCGGTTACATCTGCAGAAATTTCTTTTTCACTTTCTTCACCATTAATCAAAATTAGCTCTCCGGGCAAATCATCAGGAAATTCACCGATCTTGTTCATATCTAATACTTCATGAACTCTGTCCACTCGAAGGGCAATCAGAACCCCTCTACCTCTTTCGGTTTCGTATGAGTAGAACATGAGTTTTTTAAATATATCAGTCTTAACCAAAAAGGCATTCCCCTTTTTGGTCTTTAATTTTTCAGCCTTACGGGGAAAATGGCGAAGCGCATCAATATAAGTATCCAGTTCGTAATTCAGGCAGCACTTTAAACGACCACATTGACCAGATAGCTTAGCCTGATTGATGGCCAAATTTTGATAGCGAGCTGCTGCTGTACTTACGGATTTAAAATCAGTTAACCAGGTAGAGCAGCACAATTCTCTACCACAACTACCTATCCCACCAATTCTTTGCGACTCCTGTCTCGCACCAATCTGACGCATTTCAATCTTGGTCTTAAACTCCTTGGCGTATGCCCGAACCAACTCCCTAAAATCTACTCTTCCCTCAGCTGTATAGTAAAATGTAGCCTTTCTCATGTCAGCCTGATACTCCACATCCCCGATTTTCATATCAAGACCAAGGGTATTCGCAATAGCACGGGCTTTAACCAGTGCCGGCTGTTCAACAGCGCGCGCCTGACTCATTTTATCTAAGTCAAACTCGTTGGCACGCCTAATAACCTCACTGTATATCTTGTCTTCTTTAATTTTCTTTTTCTTCATTTGGAGCTTAACAAGCTCTCCGCTAAGGGAAATTTTTCCTACGTCGTAACCTGATCCTGTATCTACCACAACGAAATCACCCGTAGAAGTACGAGTATGAGAAGGATTTATAAAAAATTCCTTTTTGGCACCATTTTTAAAACTTACTTCAACCAGATCAGTTCCCGAAGGGTCCTCAATATCCAATGTAGCCAACCAATCAAAGGTGTTTAATTTATTGCAACCACCGGTAGAACAGTGACCATTATTACCACAACCGGCGGGTTCTCCGTTTTTTCCACTTCCACAAGATGAACATCCCATAATTCTGTATATATATTATCGTCCCTTTCCATTGGTTCGTCTTTACTCGCATAAAATCCACATTACTCATCTAATTTCACTATTTATACTTTCAATTTCATAGATTGGTACGCATTTTTTAAATGGTGACCAATGGAAAGAGTCGCCTTGGTTAATAAAATTTTATTATTTGCAAATCTATCTATAAAAAAAAGAAATTCTTCAAGTTCTTTAACTATTTTTTCAATATCCTCAATATAAAGCATTCCAGTCATTTTCTCAATCGAACCGGAAAAGTTATCGTTAAGTCTGATAAAATCACCTTTGTATCGCGATCGCAATACCTGATTAAAGTAAAAAATTCCAAATCTAAAAAGTGAGCGTAGCTTTTCTTTTCCTCCTGTTTTATTAAAAGCCTCAATAAACTCCATATTGTCTTTGGGATCCCCCACAAAGGAAAGCCTTAACCATTCCAAAAAATCTTCCCCAATTGAAAAATCTTTAATGTCCTTAATGTTTTTTATGGCATCGTTAATATTTCCCTCTGATATAGCAGCCGCATTAAGGACAGTTTCCTCACTTACCTCAAAACTTTCTTTAAGGAATTCGCTGAGTTTATCAATGGATGGATCACTAATCCGGAAAACTCTGCACCTTGAAACGATCGTAGGAAGTATGGCATCAAGATCAAAAGTGGCTAATATAATCTTAGTTCCCGCCTCAGGCTCCTCAATAGTTTTTAATAATTTATTCCCTTCGTTGCCGAGAAACTCGGGGAGCCAGATGATCAACACCTTTCCCTTACCCTCAAAAGACTTCATCGAAAGTACCCGTTCTATTCTACTGCATTCCTTGGCGTGTATATTCAATACGCTGTTTTCTGCTCCTAAACTATCTACCCAATCACCTAAACCTGCGTAGCTGTTGTTCTGCATCAACTCCCTGAACTCCTCAATTTTACTCTCTGCGGTTTCAGTTGAGGAATTTAGTGGGTAGGAAAAATGTATATCGGGATGGATCATTTGCTGTGCTTTATTACACGAGCTGCATTTACCGCATGCAATACCATCGACAAGACTGTTACACAAAAAAGAGGATGCCAATAAAAAAGCTATTGCCATCTGAGCACCTCCATCCGACCCCACCAACAGATTCGCATGAGGAATTTTGCCCGTACTGAGCAAATTACTCATCTCCTCTCTTAGTACGGAATTTATTGGCAGATTGTTAAATGACATAACCCAAACTCTTTATTTTCTTTAAAACATCCTTTCTAAACACTGAAATTGCGGGCATTAAGAGTACTGATTGTTATCTAAAAATATCCACATTGAAAAACTTCCAAGTGTAACAGCTATTTCATATTAGCTAAAATCACAATACAAATTTACGAAAAGTTTAGACATTTTTTAGAAAAATAAAATCAACATGAATTTGACAATGCGAAAATGAAAGTTACTGTCCCGTGACTATCTTATTCGGTAAAATAGTTAAACTAAACTGATAGTTTGTATCTTTGTTTCCAGTAACTAGATTTTTCCATTAAAAAGAAAAAATGAGTTTGACTAATTTGACAGATAGTCTTAAAAAAAAGAGAACACAAATTTCATTTAGCGAAGAAGTAATGCAGGGCATACCCGATTATTTACCTCCAAGGAAGGAAAGAAACCCGAACTTAAGCCATGCTCCTGTGAGGGACATAAAAAACTTAACCATAGAAGAAAAAGAGCTGGCCCTAAAAAATGCATTGAGATACTTTCCTGAAAAACTGCACCCTGAATTAGCAAATGAATTCGCTCTGGAATTGAAAGAATACGGAAGAATTTACATGTATAGATACAAACCTGAGCATGAGATATTTCCAAGGCCAATAGAAAATTATCCCCATAAGTCAGAACACGCAGCAGCTATAATGCTCATGATTCAAAACAACCTTTGTAATGATATTGCAAAGCACCCGGAGGAGTTGATCACTTATGGTGGAAATGGTGCTGTTTTTCAAAACTGGGCGCAATATAGGTTAACTATGAAATACTTGGCTGAGATGACAGATGAACAAACACTGGTGTTGTACTCCGGTCATCCCCTTGGACTTTTTCCATCTACTCCATCTGCTCCGAGAGTAGTAGTAACTAATGGAATGATGATACCGAATTACAGTAAAAAAGAGGATTGGAACAAATACAATGCACTCGGAGTCACCCAATATGGTCAGATGACAGCGGGATCATTTATGTATATAGGTCCGCAGGGCATCATTCATGGCACAACCATTACTTTACTAAATGCCGGCAGAAAGATATTTCCTGGAATCAGGGATCTCAAGGGAAAACTCTATGTCACATCAGGTCTCGGAGGTATGTCAGGAGCACAAACTAAGGCCGGAGAAATAACCGGTGCCACTTCTATTATTGCAGAAGTTGATCCTGAAGCTATAGCTCAAAGAATTAACGATGGGTATATTGAAAAAGAAAACGTTTATGAAAATCTTGATTCTTTAATTGAAAGAACTATTTCCGCAAGGAAAAATGGAGAGGCTATTTCCTTAATTTTTGCAGGCAACATTGTCGATCTATGGGAAGCCTTACTCAATAAAAATATTCAGGTAGATTTTGGATCTGATCAGACCTCTTTACACAATATAAATGACCTTGGATATTGTCCTGTCGGATACACTTTTGATGAAGCGAAAGATTTACTTTACAGAGATAAAAATGCGTTTCTGGATGCTGTTCAAAAGTCATTAATCCGCCACGTAAATGCTATTAATAAGTTGGCAGAAATAGGAATGTACTTCTGGGATTATGGAAATGCTTTTTTGAAAGAATCAGGTGAAGCAGGCGCAGACATATGGAAAGACAAAGAAAGGAAATTGTTCCGATACTCGTCATATGTTGAAGATATTATGGGACCAATGTGTTTTGATTATGGTTTTGGACCTTTCAGATGGGTGTGCACTTCAGGAAGAAATGAGGATCTTGAGTTAACTGATAAAATTGCAGAAGAAGTATTGGTAAGTCAATATAAACGGGCTCCAGAGGAAATAAAAGGGCAGCTCAATGACAACATAGAATGGATAAAAAACGCTGGCAAAAACATCCCCAATGTAGGTTCTAAGGCACGGATATTATACGCAGATTCAGAAGGGAGAATATCCATAGCTTCCGCCTTTAACAAAGCCATCAAGGAAGGAAAATTATCAGCACCGGTAGTTTTGGGAAGAGACCATCACGATGTATCCGGAACGGACTCCCCCTTTAGAGAAACTGCTAATATATATGACGGTTCTAAGTTTACCGCAGACATGGCGGTTCATAATGTAATTGGGGATAGTTTCAGAGGCGCCACCTGGGTTAGTTTACACAATGGAGGAGGTGTCGGCTGGGGAGAAGTAATCAATGGGGGGTTTGGTCTAGTCTTGGATGGATCTGAGGAAGCTGAAAAAAAACTGAGAAACATGTTGTTTTGGGATGTAAACAATGGGATCGCCAGAAGATCATGGGCAAGAAATCAAGAGGCTGTATTTGCCATTAAAAGAGCAATGGAACAAAATAACTTGCTTAAAGTTACTTTACCTTTCAATGCCGACCAAAAAGTGATAAAAGATTTATTCAACTAATTATCAGACCATTAAAGGCACTTTTGTGATGACTTTTCGCATGCAGCTATAAAAAAAGGGTTAAAAAAATATTAATTGGTTTTTTTAATTCATTTTCATCACTTACTTTTATAAAAAAATTTAATACAATGAATGAACCAGTATCAAAAATAATGACCACTAACCTAATTACAGCATCACCGGATGTTACTTTAGACAAAATCAAAGATGTTTTTAAGTCCAGAAAAATTCATCATCTACCCATTGTGAAAAATGGACACATAGTAGGTTTAGTAACTACTTCAGACCTGCTGTGGCTCAACAGACCTTTTGATGAGTACGATAAAATAACGGCAAAAGATGTAATGACAACCAAATTGGGCAAACTGGCTCCAAGTGATAAAATAGGAGCAGCAGCAGATGTGTTTTTGAGAAATTGGTTTCACGCAATTCCAAT
>RECS01000157.1 GCA_007693915.1 Saprospirales bacterium
CCTTGCCTCCGGCTAGGTAAACTGAGAAATATTTGGTTCACGCAAGGTCGCTAAGACGCTAAGAAACGCTAAGTGTTTTTTGGAGGTCCTTAATCGAAAGTTTTGATAATACTTATTTGTGTTTTGCTTGTTCTCGACTTCAGGATTCGATTTTATGCGGATTTGGTACTTGTTAAAGAGAGGGACAAGTGATTCTTATTCAAAAAAAAAAAAAACGATACCTGAGATCTAGACACTTTTCAAGTCAAAAAACAAAGCCCTGTTTTGTCATAATTATGTCAAAAAAAAAAACGGTTTTTCTTACATTATTTACCCTATATTTGTGTATCACTTTATTCGCTAGCAAAATCAAAGTGACATATGAATTAGAATATGAAAGTTGTGGAACAGTGAATGTGGAAAGCTATTACTACAGGGTAAATGGAACGGTAGATAATTGTCCAAAAAATATTGGTGGTTTGGACCCATCTAATTTCTTAAATAGACCTGATTTAGATGGCACATCGGCTAATGTATTTCCCAATCCGGCAACCAATGAAATTTATTTTTCGATCCAAAATGAGGCCGAAAGTTATCCTGAAAATTGGGATTTAAAAATCATGGATCAGACAGGAAAGGTTCTAAAGAATTCTCAGTTGAATTTTTATAATCATTTATCGGATAAAGTTTCCCTAGATTTACCGCAAGGTACGTATATTTATTTTCTTAAAGCAGCTGATTTGAACTTAAATGGAAAGTTTATCATTAAATAATTGTAATTTTATTTATAGTGACAAGGGCTGGTTTAGTCCTTGTCACTATTTTTTAATTTTTTAACATGATCTGGCGATTTTCCATACTTTGTTTTTTTCTTGTACAAAACAATGCATACAATCAGGAAAACCTCGTACCCAACCCTACCTTTAGCGAAGTATATGATTTTGTGGAGTGCATTTCTGCTCATTGGATAAGTCCACCTTTAGAATTTGTATTAGAAAACTGGAGCAGTAGAAAAAGATCAGCCAATCTTGCTCAAATGAAGTGCAGACATCTCTTTCCCAATGAGCCATTTTCGTTTAGGGATTCCATACATATTGGACATCGGTTTTTTTTTCGAAATGATACACATTGTTGTGCTAAAGACTTTAGTCAGGTTCGTTTAAAACAGCCACTCTTACCTGATAAAAATTATTATTTAGAATATTACACCTTGCTTAGTCGACCGCTTTCGCATTTGGGGGTATTGTTTACCGATACATTAATCAAAGACTCACAACGACAGCCTCCCTGGCCCGAACCCATTGTTACCGATCCTCATCTCGAGGTAGAGGAGAAAATAACTACCACAGGAGAATGGACACGGATAAACCACTGCTTTACCGTGGATCAACCCTATGATGTCATGATCATCGGAACTTTCCGTAACAATGATTATATGATCGAAAGATATCCGGAATTCGCAGATTATTCTGGTGTACTAATAAGATACGATGCCTTTATGCTTATTGAGGTGGAGGATGAATTAGAGCTCAAGATAGAAGAGCAACGAGATACTATATGTGTTGGAGATTGCATTACTTTATCCACCAACCACAGTCGCATACCAGGTCTGTTTGAGTGGCAGTTGCCCGGTTCTGATATTGTCAACAGTACTGACTCGGTGGTTACAGTCTGCTATCCTGAGGCGGGTGAGTTTGATGTGGGTATCTGGGTAGAGCATTGCTTTGGTGATTATGAGGAATTGTGGGAAAGAGCTGTTGTGGTCCTCGATCATCCGGAAAGGGATAGTGATGAAGTGGTAAATGTTCAGGTGCTACTGGGTGAATCCGTACAACTCAGTAGCTGTCTGCCGGACGAACCCTGGCCCATACGCTGGAATCCACATCCACTATTAGAGTGCACCGATTGTAGTGAGCCATTATACTACGGGCTGGAGTCCGATACAGTTCGCGCCATACTCGCTCCAGACCTGCAATGCAGAGATAGTTGCACTTATTTTATTGAAGTTATTCAGCCTGCAAGAGCCGTGTTTCATGCTGATTTTGAGGCTATCTGTGTGGGTGATTGCTTCACCATAGAAAACAATAGCAGCCATCATACTGAACCCATTCGGTTATTTGCTGAAGGCGAGTGGCAATCCTTTCCTATGGATTTAGAAAAGATTGAGTTTTGTCCCACTGAGTCCGGAGATCAGGTGTTAATTTTTGTGGTCGCTAACGCTTTGTCTTCAGATACTTTCAACTTCAACTTTAATGTATTACCACAACCTGAACACATCCCGGTGACCACTCAGTTTGAAACTGAGTATGGGGAGTCTATTTTACTGGAAGCAGGCTTTGTTGCCAATGAATTCCTTTGGAAAGCGGAATTCCCCGATCATCTCGAAATAGATTGCATCGATTGTCCCAATACTGAAGTAATCACCTTTCTCAGCAGCAATGTAGAACTCATCGCATCCAATGATTTCTGCACCGGCAAAATGACCTATAACATTCACGTCAACAGACAAGAAGCTCTAATTTACCTGCCCAATGCCTTCTCTCCCAACGATGATGGCATTAACGATTTGTTCGGTGCAGAGGGCTTGTACTTTACGTCTATAAGTCTTAAAATCTATAATCGCTACGGTGGTCTGCTGTTCGAAGGTCGCGGCCCCAATCATCATTGGGATGGCACCGCCGGTGGTCAAAAAGTAAATCCCGGCGCTTATCTCTTCACCTTTGAGTACGAAAACCTCTACGGCGAGCGCAATATCCTCTCAGGAGAGGTTCTAATCATGGAATGAAGGGACTTTATTCTGTCCTTTTGAAATGAATGCTTTTATTTGTGAGCCCAGTCCGAAAATATTTGGTTAGCGCAAAAACGCTAGACCGCTAAGCAACGCTAAGTGTTTTTTGGAGGTCCTTAATCGATAAATTTGATAACACTCAATGGTGTTTTCTTGATTAGAGTGTTTTTGATCCTACTTTACTTTTTTTGCCATGCCTGGTGCTTGGTAAACTCAGTAATATTTTTTCACGCAAAGCCGCCAAGACGCTAAGAAACGCTAAGTGTTTTTTGGAACTTCTGGATCAAAGGTTTTGAAATTACACATTTGTATTTTCTTTTTACTGTTGTCTTGGATCCTAAATTAATTTCTTCCTGCCACCATAATGTTTTTCCACCCCATCGCCTCCTTTTTCCCTTGATAAAATCCCATTGCATAGGTTTTTTGTATTTTTGCAGCCGCATTAAAACTTTGTCATTTTTGGTGCGATTATTAATCACAAAAAAGATCAACTTAGTATGAGCAATACTAAATTCAAAGAGTTCAGTCAGTTGGATTTACCCGGAATTGATGCAGAAATTCTTAAATTCTGGGAAGCTGAAAATATATTCAAAAGGAGTGTAGAGGAAAGGGATCCTGAAAATGCATTTGTATTTTATGAAGGACCTCCCTCCGCCAATGGAAGACCGGGCATCCATCATGTCATGGCGCGAACTGTAAAAGACCTTTTTTGCAGGTTCCAAACTATGAAGGGTAAGCGCGTGGAGAGAAAAGGCGGGTGGGATACGCATGGCCTCCCTATTGAACTTAGCGTAGAGAAAGAACTTGGCATCACTAAAGAGGACATCGGAACCAAAATCAGTGTTGCAGAATACAACCAAAAATGCCGTGAAACTGTCATGCGGTACAAAGACCTGTGGGATGATATTACCAAAAAAATGGGATACTGGGTCGATCTCGATAATCCCTATATCACTTTTGAAAATGACTATATCGAATCCGTATGGCATCTGTTAAAAATGCTGTATGACAAAGGATATCTTTATAAGGGATACAGCATTCAGCCCTACTCCCCTGCTGCCGGTACCGGGCTAAGTTCTCATGAGCTCAACCAACCCGGATGTTACAAAGAAGTCAGCGACGTTTCTGCGGTGGCGCAATTCAAGATTGTCCGCAATGAGCAATCTGAATGGCTTTTTCAAAAGGCTGCTCCTGATGCTCCACTTTACTTCGTAGCCTGGACGACAACGCCCTGGACATTACCATCCAATACTGCTCTGGCTGCAGGAGCAAAACTGGAATATGCCCTGATCAGGACTTTTAATGCATACACTCATGAACCCATACAGGTCATTCTGGCAAAAGAGCTGGTAAGCAAGTGGTTCAATACCGAGCAGTTTGATGCCAATATTTCAGACTATCAAGCCGGTGATAAATTAATTCCCGCTGAGAAATTAACTACCTTCAAGGGTAAAGAAATTGAAGGCATAAACTATGAACAACTACTCCCCTTCGCCAAACCTGAGGAAGGCTATGGATTTAAGGTATTGCTAGGTGATTTTGTCACCATTGAAGATGGTACAGGTATAGTGCACATTGCTCCATCATTTGGTGCAGATGACCGAATGGTAGCAGCAAAATACGGAGTAGGGCATATTACTTTGGTAGATAAGCAGGGAAAATTTGACGAGAGAGCAGGTGAATTTTCTGGGCGCTATGTCAAAAACTACAAAGATGATCCCGATTACAGAAATGTCGATATCGATATTGTAATCAAACTGAAAAAAGCAAACAAGTGCTTTGCCTCTCAAAAATACCTCCACAACTATCCCCACTGCTGGAGGACGGACAAACCCATACTGTACTATCCATTGGACAGTTGGTTTATCAAAACCACTGCAGTGAAAGAACGGATGGCTGAATTGAATAAAACCATCAACTGGAAGCCTGAACATACGGGCACCAAAAGATTTGGCAACTGGCTTGAAAACCTTCAGGATTGGAATTTGAGCAGGTCGCGATATTGGGGAATTCCACTTCCTATCTGGAGAACAGTATCAGGAGAGAAGGAAATTATCATTGGATCAATTGAGCAGTTAAAAAAAGAGATTGAAAAAGCGAATGAAATTTTAGGACTTTCACAAAGCGTGCCCGATGACCTTCACCGTCCCTTTATTGATGAGGTTGTTCTCGTATCGGCAAGTGGTGAAAAAATGATCCGAGAGAGTGACCTTATTGATGTTTGGTTTGACAGTGGATCAATGCCTTATGCACAATGGCACTACCCTTTCGAAAATGAAGAAATTTTTAACAAAAACTACCCTGCTGACTTTATCGCTGAAGGAGTAGACCAGACAAGAGGATGGTTTTTTACGCTGCATGCTATTGCTGTAATGTGCTTTGATAGTGTAGCCTATAAAAATGTCGTCTCCAACGGTCTGGTTCAGGATAAAGACGGACGGAAAATGAGTAAGCGACTGGGAAATGCCGTGGAACCTTTTGAGACCATCGCCAAGTACGGAGCAGATGCCACAAGATGGTATATGATATCCAACTCACAGCCATGGGAGAATCTGAAATTTGACCTCACTGGCCTGGAAGAAGTAAAAAGAAAATTCTTTGGAACCCTTTTCAATACCTATTCATTTTTTGTACTTTATGCCAATGTAGATGATTACGATTGTTCAGATGAACCGCTTCCATTGGAAAAAAGATCTGAATTGGATCAGTGGGTATTGTCGATGCTGAATTCTCTAGTAAAGGACGTTGCCAAAGATTACGAGGATTACGAACCAACACTCGCCTGTCGCAAAATCCAAAATTTTGTCAATGACCACCTCAGCAACTGGTATGTCAGATTGGGAAGAAGGCGATTCTGGAAGGGAGAAATGTCTGAAGACAAAAAGGCGGCTTATCAGACATTGTACGAATGTTTGTTGACCATAGCCAAATTGATTGCGCCGGTGGCTCCTTTTTTCTCCGACTTCTTATACAAAAATCTGAATTCCGTGAGTCGATTAGAGAATGTTGATTCTATCCACCTTTCCCACTTCCCGAAAGCCAAAAGCAATTTTATCAACCCAGCTTTGGAAAGAAAAATGGATTATGCGCAGCGCATCACCTCACTCGTTTTTTCCATAAGGAAAAAGGAAAAAATCAGAGTAAGGCAGCCCCTGAGTCGTATCATGATTCCCGTACTCAAGGGCAACTTCGAACAAGAAGTACAAGCGGTGGCAGAATTGATCAAAGCCGAGGTCAATGTTAAAGACATAGAGTACATTACTGATGCGTCCGGACTGATCAGTAAAAAAGCCAAGGCTAACTTCAAGACCTTGGGCAGAAAACTAGGTAAGGACATGAAAGCAGCTAATGAAATCATCAATGCCTTTGATGGGAAACAGATTGCCCTACTGGAAAAAGAAGGAAGACTTACTATCGAGCCCAATAGCAATGCTTACGAAATAAGTCTGGAAGATGTCATTATCGTCTCTGAAGACATTCCGGGCTGGCAAGTAGCTCAGGATGGTGAACTAACTATTGCATTGGATACCACCATCAGTGATGAACTATTGTTAGAGGGTCTAGCCAGGGAACTCGTCAACAGAATTCAAAATATACGAAAAGACTCCGACTTTAATGTAACGGACAGGATAGTTGTAAAGATCAGTGAGAATCAACTGCTGAAGCAATCACTAGCTACCTTTGAGGAGTACATTAAAAATGAGGTTTTAGCCGATCAAATAGTTTTTGATGACACAGTGCAATCCAATGAAATGGAAATAGCTGAAGCGGGGGTTGCAAGATTGGAAGTAAAAAGAGTTTAATTGATAATAGTTGTCTCCTAAGAACACGGAATGAAATAAAGGACACAACCAGATCAATAGCAGAAAGTAAAAAAGTCAAAAATCAAAAGTCAAAAGTCAAAAGTCAAAAGTCAACAGCCTGTCTCGTAAGAAC
>RECS01000039.1 GCA_007693915.1 Saprospirales bacterium
CTCTCGACTTTGCGTTGCCTGAGGCTCTCGACTTTGCGTTGCCTGAGGCTCTCGAAGGCAACATTACTCCATCTCAGCCACCGGAAACCTATCCCTATAAGCAACTGCCAATTCCGGCAACTGATCATATTCTCCTTTAATTAATGCTTCCTTTTTCTCTCGCCTCCATCCCTGAATTTGTTTTTCGCGATAAAAGGCTTGATCTATACGAGGGTATTTTTCCAGATAAACCAGTTTTACGGGTAATCGTTTTCTGGTGTGGTTAGCACCTAAGCCATCATAATGTTGTTGCAGCCTTGTGTTCAGGTCCTTGGTACTACCGGTATAATAGCTACCATCCGCGCATTCCAGAATGTATAAATAGCCCTCCATGGCTTTCCTATTTTTTGCTGTTGATATATTTTATTTGACCAAGTACTTCTCTAACTAAAAGAACTACCATGGATTGAATTTCGGCATTATCCCATTTTTGTTCGTAGGGGAATTGAAAGTGATGCCTATCGGATGATATCATTTCAATACTGTAATTATACCCATGGAATAATATATTCACTTCAACCCAAATGGATTTTGCTTCTACTGTCTTTTTAAAACCCTTAAGTCCAAAATAGTAGTGAAAATTGTCTAGTTTTTTGTTTTCACCCTTTATCTGTTTTGCGAACCAATTTTGTTTAAGCTCTTGCCATTTACTTTCACCACTTCCTACCATTCTCTCACTTTCTCCGTGACAGTTATATGAAATTTTTCGGTCAGTTTCAAGAAAAAATTCTTTGAGGTGTTCCATTTTCTGCTCAAACATTTCTAAAAGGGGGAATATATTGTTTTCCAGCACTTTATGAATTTCTTGAGCAGTGGCTTTTGTAGTGAGTTGATCATCTCCCTTGAGTTGTGCTTTGATCAACGCAATTTCTTTGTCGAGATCTGCTTCCTCTCCGATATCTTTACCTTCTATTGCATCAAGGACTAATTTTTGAGACCGGATAATTAGGTCGGACAAGAATTCGAACAAAAGGTTATCATCCCCACCGTATGCCTGTACATCACTAAGGTATCGGAAATAAACGTCCCGTTCGGAAGTTTTTATCCAAAATGGTGGGTATCCAAAAGAAATCAATAGTAGATTGGTTAATATTCTGGCTGTCCGTCCATTTCCATCGTAAAAAGGGTGAATGGTCAGGTAGTCAAGATGAAACCTTAATGCTACATCAATTGGGTGTGGAGCGTCCTTTTTATCCATAAAAATCCGATCAATAGCTGCATTGGTTTTATTGAGAAGGTCGTGAATGAGTTCGGGTACATCATGGGGATTTGCAAAATGGATTTTTTCGTTTTTGTAATTGATAATATGGTTGGATACTTCTTTCCATTTTCCTATTCTACTCTTAAGTTCAGTAGAATCCTCGTACATTATTGCCTCGTGAATATCCCTAATGCGCTTTTCTGAAAGCCTTACCTTGCCTTTTCCAATATCGAGAATTTCTGTAATCAACTTATCGTGCCCTTTCATTTCCAGCAAATCCTTGATGGGCTTGCCATAAACACTTACATTGCCTACCATTACACTGCGGGTTTCCGGCATAGTTAGGGTGTTCCCTTCCATGTTGTTTGAATAAAAGTTCCAATCCAATCTGAACTTATAGTTGATTTTATTCTTTACCTCAATTGGCAGTTCTCCAAATGACTCAATTTTCTTTTTGAGGAGGTCGATTTGATTCTTTTTTTCTAAATAACTCATTTTTCAGGAATTGATAGTTTTGCTTAAAAAAGTTAAATTTTAAACCCTAAGTGGATTAAGACCATAGTTCATTTAGAAATTTTTTCATCTCAGCCCTCACGGAGTCCAGTTCTTTTTCCAGATCATCGATCTTCTCTTGAACCTTCATTACATCTATTTCCTCTTCTTCCTCAAATGTATCTACATATCTAGGGATATTGAGGTTATACTCGTTTTCCTTTAGTTCTTTAGGGGATGCTACATAGCTGTATTTTTCTATGGATTCGAATTCTCTATATGTTTTTGTTATCTTTTCAATATCCTTTTGCCGAAGTGAATTTTGTTTTTTTCCTTCACCGTATTCCCGGCTGGCGTCAATAAAAATGACCTTATCGGTATTTTTTCCTTTGTTAAAAATGAGGATTGCTGCTGGTATTCCGGTTCCGTAAAACAATTGTTCCGGTAGTCCTATAACTGCCTCTAAAAGATTTTCTTCAATGAATTTTTGACGTATTCGACCTTCAGCTCCTCCTCTAAAAAGGACACCATGAGGTACAATGACTCCGACTTTTCCTTTTCCATCTACTGCGCTCTCAATCATGTGTGTAATAAAAGCATAATCACCCTTACTTTTAGGTGGAATTCCACGCCAGAAACGGTTAAATCTATCGTTTTCTGTATTTTCAGCTCCCCATTTATCAAGGGAAAATGGGGGATTGGCCACTACGCGGTCAAACTTCATTAGTTTATCTCCCTCTGTCATTTTGGGATTGTTAAGTGTGTCTCCCCATTCTATTTGCGCATTATCCAGTTCATGTAGAAACATATTCATTTTACAAAGCGCCCATGTACTTCCATTGCTCTCCTGACCATATACTGAATAATTGTGACCGGGAATTTCATTTGCTACCTTAATAAGTAATGATCCGGATCCACAAGCCGGATCATAAATCCTCATGCCTTCCTTCGGATCTAATAACTTTGCAAGTAATTCACTAACCTCTGCAGGGGTGTAAAACTCACCTCCTTTTTTTCCTGCATCACTTGCAAAATGAGAAATCAAAAATTCATAAGTATTTCCTATTATATCCTGATTTCCAACTTGACTAGGTCTAAAATCTAATTTATCATCTGAAAAGTCTTCGATGAGATTTTTCAATCTCCTGGCCCTATCCTTAGTCTCACCCAAATTGGTCTCACTGTTAAAGTTGATATTTCGAAATACACCATCCAATTTACCTTTGTTGGCTTCTTCAATTGCATCCAAAGCAAGATTTATGGTTTCGCCAATATTTGAGTCAAATCGTTTTTCATAGAGATCGTAATATGAGCAATGGTCAGGAACTACAAACCGCTCTCTATCCATTGCTCTTTTTATTCTTATAGGATCACCCTGGTATTGAATATGGTATTGTTCCTTTTTATCTCTTTGGACATCAGAGATATACTTCAGAAAAAGGAATACCAGAATATAGTTTTTATATTCTGCTGGGTCAACAACTCCTCGGAAAGTATCACATGCTTTCCATGCAAGTTGATTAATTTCGGTTTGTGACACAGTTTTTTTCATAAGTTTCGAATTAGTTTTTCTTTTTCAGATTTCAATTGATCCAAAAGGATTAATTCCTTGTGGAACAATTCATTCAGCCTAACAATTTGTTTTTGTTTTGCAATGCTTGGGATTTTAATCTCGAGCATTTCAAACACCTTTTTATTAATGGATTTAATGGTTCCTTCCTTAAAGTACTTGTCAAAATATCTGGTTGCTTCATTAGATTGTAGGTACCATGCTAAATATTCAGGAATGACGGTTTTAATTTTAATAGAAATCACAAAAAAAGTTGAGGAGGCAACGGCAACAGGCAATTCATTATCCCAAACATATGAAAATCTTCTACTTCCTTTTGCAGCAAAAAGCACATCCCCACTTTTTAATCTATCTTTTTCTCTTACCTGATTTTTAGATATTTTACTTAATTGGATTGGCAGGAAATTTTCATATTCGTCAAAATCACGCAATTGCAGTATAGGTATGCTACCGTCAGGCGTGACCTTGGCATTTAACCCATATCGAATTTGCGCAATATTTTTTATCATTTTTAAAAAGTATAACACCTAAATTAGAATTTTTTATAAATAAGTTTCATTTTTATGAAAAAAAGTTGATTTTTTTCTGCCACATAAATAATATCATTATTAAATATCTCCATTTTTTTAGGTATTCCGAACACCCAATTTCATCCTTTCGGGTGAAAAACACCTTTTTACCGTCCTCCATCTTTGCCATAAATACACCGTATCCATGGAAAAAAAGAAGAAAGCTATCCAATCTTCCATACAAAAATTGAATAATTTACTGATCAATGACTTGAAAGACATAGAAAAAATACTGGATGAGAATCTAAATGATAAAAAAGTAGATAATTAGTACTATTTTGCAACACATTTGACTTTAATAAAAATGGAAAATAGAATTTTGGCATTGGGTTTTATAATCTCGCTTAGTCTTGGAATGACCACAGTTTGGGCTGAAAATAACGGAGAATTATCAGCGTCCAATACCATTGTCCGTGACAGTATATTGAACCTGATAGAGCTGGAAGTCGATGACTCTGTCAAAATGCAATACTATAATCAATTGAGAAGATTAACCACCTTTGATAGACCGGATGAAGCCCTTATTTATAACGCAAAATTTGGAGAACTGGCTAATAAATTATCCTTTGAACCACTTTACGGAATGTCAAAAGCATATGATGCTACCCTCTATATTCCAATAGGTCGTTATGAGGAAGCACTTCAGTCTTTGTTGGAAGCAGAAAGAATTTTTGATCGTCTTGGAAATCAGGCCGCCTTGGGGTCCATTTACAATTCCATGGGAGCTGTTTATGAAAGAACTAACCGGGACTCACTTGCGCGCATTTACTATCAGCGAAGTTTTAATATAGCTCAGGAAAGAGGTGATTTAGCCCGTCAATCCATAGCACTGACCAACATCAGCGAATTGTATTTCAGAGGTGGAGATTTTGAGAAAAGTATGCAAATGATGGAGGAAGTTTTACAATCAGACGAATTGCTGCATGCCGATTACCTTCCGAGATATCAACTCATTTATGCCAACTCTCTGCTGGCTATGGAAAAAAACTCATCCGCTCGTGAAATCTATGAGGAAATACTTTTAGGTGGAGAGGAGTTGAATGCCTTCATTAGGGCAAGTTCATTATTGGGATTGGGAAAGTTTAGCAATAAGGAACAAAACTTTTCAACAGCTAAGAATTATCTTAAATCGGCTAAAGAAATCGCCATTGCTCAGGGTTTTAAAGAAATAGAAAGAGATGCCTACAGCGAATTGATCGTAAGTTATCAGAATACCGGAGATTACCAAAATGCATTTACTGCTTTATTGGATTTTTCAGCCATTAAGGATAGTCTTGAAAGTGTTGAAAAAGACAGAAATCTGATCAACGCCCTCACTCGTTTTGAAGCAGATAAAAAAGAACAGGAAATACAATTACTGAACACTCAAAACGAAGTAAAAGATCTGCAGATCCAAAAGGCAAATCGAGATAGAGTCATTTTTATGATTGGCTTAATTGCCCTTGGGGTATTGGCATTTTTTGCCTTCAGACTTCAGCGGATCAAAACAAAAAACAACCAAATCCTCCGAGAAAAAAACGTCCTTATTTCGAAAACCCTAGAAGAAAAAAACATCCTTTTAAAAGAGATTCACCACCGCGTAAAAAACAATCTTCAGGTAATTTCCAGTCTGCTCAAACTACAATCCCAATACATAGATGATCAAAAGGCAGTTATGGCCATAGCTGAAGGTCGAAATCGCGTAAACTCCATGGCTATTTTACATCAAAACTTATACAGAGACGATGACGTTAGGGGAGTAAATATGGAAGATTATTTTGTCAATCTCATCCAAGGCCTTTTTGATGCTTACAATATTGAAGATGAAAGGATAAAATTAAAGACTAGGATCAATCCATTGACTTTAGATATAGACACAGTTATTCCTTTGGGACTAATTGCTAATGAACTAGTGAGCAATGCCCTCAAACACGCTTTTGAGGACATAGCCGATGCTACTCTTGAAGTGGAGCTATGGGAAGAAGATAAATCCTTATTTTTTAAAGTAAAAGATAATGGTATCGGTTTGTCCAAGTCAGTTGATGCCAACAAAAAAGGAGGTTTTGGACAAAAACTCATCAACTCTTTAGCTGCAAAACTAGAGGCTGAAATACAGGTTGTCAGAGTCAATGGAACCGAGGTGGTATTGAGAATAAATGAATATCAAAAAGTCGCCTAAAGATGTTGGTAAAAGTATTAATAGTAGAAGACGAACCCATTATTTCGGCAGATATTGAATTTACCCTAGGTACTGCTGATTACAAGGTTGTAGGGATAGCGCACTCTTCCCTAAAAGCTCTGGATATGTTGGCCAGTCGTCAGCCTGATATGGTCATTTTGGACATCAACATAAAGGGCGATAAAGATGGAATTGAACTGGCGGAAATCATTAGAGAAAAATATAACATCCCTTTTCTTTTTCTTACCTCATACAGCGATAAAGTGACTTTGGAAAGGGTCAAGCCAACCTTGCCTTATGGTTATATTGTCAAACCTTTTAAAGAAAGAGACCTGCTTTCCAGCGTTGAAATTGCCATTTTTAGACATCAACAGGAAAAAGAGGAAAACACCTTGAGCAAACCTAAACTGGACCAAATAGCCATTCTTCCCCTTACTGATACTGAATTCAAAATAGTCGAATTGCTGTGGAAGGGTCTGGGCAATCAGTCTATAGCCGATGAATTATTTGTCTCTGTCAATACCGTGAAAACCCACCTCAAAAATATTTATGAAAAAATGGAGGTGAAAACCAGAAACGAACTTTTGGTTAAATTGCGTTGAGTAAACCATTTATGTATAATTATTCAATCGGGTAAACTTTCT
>RECS01000114.1 GCA_007693915.1 Saprospirales bacterium
CCGGTAATGGTTTCACAAGCGTCGTTAATCGTCCAGGTAACTGTTGTTGATCCACCTTCACAAAGTAGAGGCGCTTCATAGATAACAGGCTCTCCAACAAGAGCGTTGTACTCATTCTCGCAATCTGTAGACCAAAATACTGCACAACATTCAATGCTGCTACTAACAACCTGCTCATATTCTTCACTTTGTCTATTAACACTTTCTGGTGTTTCAACACAAACAGCATTAAAACCTAAATTAATAAAATCCTCATAGTTTGAGGTGCATTCTGGATCCCATTTATCCAGACAGCAGAAATCATCAAACAATATTGTGAATTGGTAAGCTAAACTTTCAGTATCAATTGAATCCGGTGGTATAACACTACAAGAGCTTCTACTATTTCCAAATGGATTGCCAAATGAATGAGAACCTCTTACTTCAATAATTCTCTCAATTCTATTCTGTCTCCATTCGTTATAAGAATCTAACGATTGGCTTCGTGAACTCACTATTGGCTCCATCAAATTAGCAACACTACCATCAGCGGTAGCTATTGGATCGCAACCACCTTCGATACTTGCCTGAATGGCAGCTGTTTGATCAGCAATCCACTGAGCAAAAGCAGCATTTACAGCTTCCTGATCTTCGAAATCGCATGAGTTAACATTTTCATCAGCAGGATCTTCGTAAGAGATTGGATCCGGTGCTGTAACTGTAAAGGTAGCTGAGTAATTTTGCTCAAAGCAAAGGTCAGTAACAACCCAACTAACTGTAGTAACAGAACCACAGAAGTCAGGAGCATCTCCTTCGGTTACCTCAACCTGAGGATCACATCCACCGGTCGCAGAGAAACCAGCCAACCAATCAGCGTATTCCGCATCAACGAAAGACTGATCATTACAAGACTCGATTGTTCTGTCCTGAACTTGAGTAACCTCAACTGCATCAGGTGCAGTTAATGACCAGGTCGCTGTTTCAGTAAAGTTCTCACACAAGTCATCAATTGACCAGGTGATAGTCACTGAACCACCTTCACAAAGCACTACACTTTGGGCTTCATAATTGTTGCTTACTTGTGGAGCACAACCATCTTCAAGACTAGACTCAATACGATCAGTCTCAGCATTAACCCATGCAGCTATCGCAGCATCCACTGCATCCTGATCAGCAAAATCACATGACTCTCTGTCATCTCCTTCAGGTGCTATATAGCTAATGGCAACAGGTGCTGTCAACGACCAAGTAGCAGTCTCGGTAAAGCTTTCACATAAGTCATCAATTAACCAAGTGATGGTCACTGAACCACCTTCACAAAGCACTACACTTTGACCTTGATATAAGGCAGTAACTTCAGCTGCACAGCCACCTGTAAGGCTGTTTTCAATACGATTAGTCTCTAATGTAACCCATTCAGCAATTGCATTATCGACTGCATCCTGATCAGCAAAATCACAAGATGCTCTATCATCTCCTTCCGGTTTAGTATAGCTTATGGCATCTGGTGCGATCAATGTCCAAGTCGCTGTCTCAGTTAAGTTTTCACACAAGTCATCAATTGACCAGGTGATAGTCACTGATCCTCCTTCGCAAAGCACTATACTTTGGTCAACAAAATCATTTGTAACTACAGCATAACAACCACCTTCAAGACTAGACTCAATACGGTCAGTCTCAGCAGCAACCCATGCAGCTATCGCAGCATCAACCGCAACTTGACTTCCTAACACACATGACTCTCCCTCGCCATCATTGGGTCTATCATAGGAAATATCGTCTGGTGCTTCCAAAGTCCAGGTCGCTGTCTCAGTTAAGTTTTCACAAAGGTCATCTATATTCCACGTGATGGTCACTGATCCGCCTTCGCAAAGCACTACACTTTGATCAACATAATTGTTGGTTACTTGTGGATCACATCCACCTGCTAGATTAGCCTCTATACGATCGGTCTCAGCAGCAACCCATGCAGCTATCGCAGCATCAACTTCACTCTGCTCAGAAAACTCACATGTTTCTCTTTCATCATTATTTGGTTCATCGTAAGTAATGGCATCTGGCTTTGTCAATGTCCAAGTCGCTGTCTCAGTTAAGTTTTCACACAAGTCATCAATTGACCAGGTGATGGTCACAGACCCACCTTCACAAAGAACTACACTTTGATCAACATAATTGTTGGTTACTTGTGGATCACAACCACCTGCTAGATTAGACTCTATACGATCAGTCTGAGTAGCAACCCATGCAGCGATCACAGCATCAACTTCAACCTGATCTACAAACTCACAAGATTCTCTATCATCACCTTTAGGTGAATCATAGCTGATGGCATCCGGCTCAGTTAAGATCCAGGTCGCTGTCTCAGTTAAGTTTTCACAAAGGTCATCTATATTCCAAGTGATGGTTACTGATCCGCCCTCGCAAAGCATTACGCTTTGATCAACATAATTGTTGGTTACTTGTGGATCACAACCACCTGCTAGATTAGACTTTATACGATCAGTCTCAGCAGCCACCCATGCAGCTATCGCAGCATCAACTTCACTCTGATCTGCAAACTCACAAGATTCTCTATTGTCACCTTCAGGTGAATCATAGCTGATAGCATCAGGAGCTACTAATGTATAAGTCGCAGTTAAAACAACAGGCTGTAAGCATATTTTATCGGTAACCGTCCATTCAACAGTTACGGTTCCACCCTCGCATAATGCGGGAGCACCTGGATTATCTGTTACATTTACTTCAGGTTCACAGCCACCGTCCAAATCAGCTTCTATTGCAGCAGTTTGAGCAGCTACCCAATCATCGAAATCAGCATCCACAGCATCCTGATCAGCAAAATCACAAGACTCTCGGTTAGCATTTTCGGGCTCACCATATTCAACGGTAGTAGGAGGATTAAGTGTATATACTGCATTTACAGTTACAGCATCAAAACAAATATCATCAGTAATTGTCCAGGTTACTGCTGAAGTTCCACCTGCACAAAGGTCTGGTGCACCTTCATTCATAGTTACCTCAACTTGTGGAACACAGCCACCATCAAAACTTGCAGCTATCGCAGCAGTTTGATCAGCTACCCAATCAGCAAAATTATCATTTACCTCCTCCTGACTATCAAAATCACATGACTCTCTGCTAGCGTCTTGAGGTTTATCAAAAGTCAAGTCTTCAGGTTCTTCAAGTGAGTATTCAGCTGAAACATTTACAGATTCAAAGCAGTGATCTGAAATTGTCCAAACCACAGTTACTGTTCCACCATCACATAAAACTGGTGCAGCAGGTTGTGAAGAAACATTCACCTGAGGAACACATCCTCCATTAAAACTTGCAGCTATGGCAGCAGTTTGAGCGTCAATCCAATCAGAATAGTCTAAATCCACAGCATCCTGATCAGCAAAATCACATGACTCTCTTTCTGCATCCTGTGGTCCATCATAAGTCAATGGAGCAGGTTCGTCTATAGTAAATGTAGCCGTATGTGTGCTTGTAGTATAACAATGATCAGTAACCGTCCAGGTTACAGTTGTGCTTCCTCCACAGAAATCAGGTGCTTCAGGAGAAGCAGGATCTGTTGAAAATTGTGGATCACAACCACCGTCAACTGCAAATCCACCTAACCATGCAGCAAACGCTGCATCGGCAGCATCTTGATCAGCAAAATTACAAGCTGAGTCACCATCATTAGCTACCTCAGTAACATCAACTGCAGGAGCAGGAGTAACAGTAAAGGTTGCAGAATGTGTTGTTGTTGTATAACAATGGTCAGTAACTGTCCAGGTAACTGTAGTACTTCCACCGCAAACCGCAGGTGCACCGGGAGAAGCAGGATCAGTAGTAAATTGTGGATTACAACCACCTGAAACATCAAATCCATCTAACCATGTATCAAATGCGGCATCAACAGCAGCCTGATCAGCATAGTCACAAGCTGAAGATGTATCGTCCTGTACTGCTGTTACTTGAACTGCAGGAGCAGGTGTAATAGTAAAGGTAGCTGTATGAGTTGTAGTTTGATAGCAATCATCTGTTACCGTCCAAGTAACTGTAGTGCTTCCACCACAAAGGTCGGGAGCTTCAGGAGAAGCAGGATCAACTGTAAATTGCGGATCACAACCACCGGAAACTTCAAATCCATCTAACCAATTAGCAAAATCGCTATTAACTGCGTCCTGATCGTTATAATCACAAGCAGATGTTATTTGACTTGATACTTCGACAACATCAACTGTGCTTTCTACAACAGTAAATGTTCTCGTACAAGTTTTATCTTCTTCACAATCACTTTCAACTCTATAGGTAACTTCAACAGAACCTGTGGCACAATTTCCTAAACCTTCCGCTGAAGGTGCACCATCAAAGCTCTCTGTTGGATACCAGCAACCTCCAGTGAATGTAAACTGATCTAACCAATCACTAAATTCAGCTTCAATTTGAGTTTCTGAAAGACAAGCAGTAAAAACGGTGTTTGCAGGGCAATCTAGTTCTACAGGAGGAATTTCATAATTCACTACGATCAAACCGTCTGCTCCGTCACCGGAAAGAACGTTCTGACCACCTCCTTTACCACCGCCGCCTCCACCGGGTGAGAAGCCGTTTTGACCAATAGCTGAATTACTACCTCCATCACCTCCGTTTCCACCGAAACCATTAGGAGTACCTCCATCCTGTCCATCAGCATCGCCACCATCTCCGACATCACCAGCAGAAGAACCTGCACCACCTCCAACAAAGTTAGAGACTCTCACATCACCATTTCCACCCGCGAAGGTAATGTCACCGGTACCGATTGCAGCACCAATTCCACCATCCTCACCAACAGGGGCTGAACCGCCAAGGGCAATAACCCATCCACCGAAGTCAGATGAAGATCCGTTCATTCCGGGAAATTGCTGTCCACCACCGGCACCACCGGTACCAATAGTGTAAGAAATCCCCTGCAATGGATTAACAGATAAGGTACTTTGGGAAAATCCACCACCACCACCACCGGCAGCGGACCAGGATCTACCTGCACCTTGACCTCCACCTGCACCGGCACCCCATACCTTAACGGTAACAGAGGTGACATTGGGTGGAACAGTAAAAGTCCCGGATTCCGTCAGGGTGTCCGAAACCAAAATGTTTTGTGCCTGAATCTCGTGATTCACCGAGAAAAGCAATGCCATAGCGGCGATTACTGTCGTCAGCACCATTCTTTTCGAATGTGTAAACAAGTAATTGTCTTTCATCTTTTTAAAAATTTTAATTGAAGAATTTTGGTCAAACCAAGTTTTTTAGTGTGTATAAATAATACATGAGGGATGAAAGAATTCTCTTTCACCTACTCAACGACAAAGGTAGTAAAAAATCTTTCACTGCAAAAAATCCTTTTAACTTTTTTATACGCACTTATTTAATTTTTATAAGCATTTATTTATTCTGAGACTTTTTAATTTAAAGCAAGAAAAATCAATAAAAGCATAATTCACTCATTTTCAGTATTCTAGCATTCAAAATTACTCCGATAATATGCTTTAATTCTGCAAGTATTAAATTAAAAATAATTCTTATATAAAAAAAATCAATTTAAAAAATACCATAATTATGCTTTTAGTCGTCAAGCCATGATTTTTTCGTTTAATGATTCAACAATAATCATGCCAATTGTAAATTTAGATATTTTCAATTACAACACTGTTACACCTTTATGTGGAAACTTATCCTGGTAAAGTTATATATACACCATAATTTCAGGTACTCCCATAAACGCTTTGTTTTGGTCAAAGCTTAGTAGAATTTTTTACAGCTTCTTGATTTGGGGGTAATCTCAAAATTGCGTTTTACTTTTATTAAATTTGACCTATAATATTGATCACCTTTGAATTTAATTGATTGATCCTCAATCACTTCCCTTTCCCCTGCACTAGTACCAAAGCCGTATAAAATAGGATTTTAAAGTCGAGTGCGAGGGACATGTTTTCAATGTAGAGAATATCAAACTTGAGTCTTTGAATCATTTGTTCCACATTGGAGGCATAGCCGTATTTGACTTGTCCCCAAGAGGTGATGCCCGGTCTTACTTTGAGGAGATGCTTGTAATGCGGAGCTTTTTCCATTATTTTTTCAATAAAATAGGCTCGCTCGGGGCGCGGTCCTACTAGCGACATATCGCCTCGGAGTACATTCCAGAATTGTGGAAGTTCATCCAGTCTCCATTTTCTCATCACAGCACCCCAGGGAGTACATCGGTTGTCCTTATCGTGCGAGAGGGCAGGTCCGTCTTTTTCCGCATCGACATACATGGACCGAAACTTGATGATGTTGAATGGTTGTCCATTAAGACCTATGCGTTCTTGCATAAACAAAACAGGTCCGGGGGAGGACAGTTTGACGCGCAGCCAGATATAGAGAAAAAGTGGTGAAAGTAATATCAGAAAAAAAACAGAAACCGATACATCCATTAGTCTTTTGATGCTTTTTTGCCACTGAGGCATCAACTGTCTGCGTATTTCTATCAAGGCAGCACCATAGACATGGTTCATTTTTACTTTTCCCAGCACTATATCATACATATCCGGTATTACCCTAACGAGAATGCGGTCTCCGGCTTCAAAAAGGTCATTGAGGACAGCATTCAGTTTTTGCTGATCATTTTTTTCCATTGCCAGAATGGCTTCCTCCACCTGATGCTTTTTAATAATAGTATCAAGCTCTTGATAGTTTCCTAAATTGGGGAGTATTCCTTCAAGTGATTTGTCTGAACTTCCATTGATATCCACAAAGCCGATAAAGCGATTTCCCAGACTTTTTGGCATGGCACTGACTTCCTCATATAGCTCCCGGGCACTCTGACTGCCTCCAATAATAATGGTATTGTATGATACTTTTCCGCTTTTTAATCGACTGCTTGCCAAAGTGAGGAGTGTCATTCGCGATATAGTCGTTAAGCCAAAGTGGATGAACATATAGCCCATTAGGGTTTTTCTCCAGAAAAAAGTTGCCCGAAAATCACTGTCCACCGAAAAAACGATATAAACACCCACAGCACCAATAATAGTCAACATGGCAGTACGGGTAAAAACATCCAATCGGGAAAAACGATAAATATCCCGATGCCCGTCTGTAAGATGGTACAACAGCATCCACATAGCGCCGACCAAAACTGAGGACAACAGATGTTCAGCCGGCAGACTTAACTTGGTACCGGAATAATCCTGTCCGTAATATTGAAGAAATATATAAAAAGCCAGACCCGCCGCAAGGAAGTCAGCAATCAGATAAATTTTACGGTCGAGGCGTTTGCGGTCATTCATTTAGCGGTGCAAAAATTTAACGTTGTCCAGATAAACAGTGGCGGTATCACTTATATGGTCTTCTTCCCATTGTAGTCCAAACAACAATCGGTAGCCCTGGAAATCCGTAAAGGTAATTTCTTCCTGAAAATTGATATATACTTTTTTCCACTCATCAGTAGGTCGCAAAGTAAGTTTGTAAAACCGGGTAGGTGAGGCTTCAATACGCTCGCCCAATAAGCCTACAGAAAATGGATGATCGTTTTTGTAATGCAGCTCAAGATATACAGGCCTTCCATTGGGCAGCCCGGTATAGACAAATTCTGAGGCTACTTCCAATGCTATATTTTCGCTGTCTACCTGCAATTTTGCTGAGTAATTCCCCTCAAAGGCATCGTCTCTGCTTCGGACTACTTTAGTGTTTTCATTGAGATCCAGATCTACAGTCAGAAAATTCCCAAACTCAAAACCCTCATTTATTAAGAAAACTACATCATCAAAATAGCGATAAACAGGTTTCAGTGTATCCATGTTCAATGGCTCAAAATTCACTTGAAAGGTATCCGGTCTCAACATTGGATAAATGGTGGGCAGAGAGCGAATGCCATTATCCCTTATTCCGGGAAAAACCAAAATCTGGTTATTTCCTCCTGCATCTAACCATGGGATATCTGTGCCTTTTTCATAAGCACCCAACAGACTGCCATCGAGATAAACCCAACTATCAGAAATGTCGTGATGCGCGCTTCCTTGCTCAGGTTTTACCGAAATGCTGTGACTGTCAATATGAATATAAGCAGGATCAAGCGGGTCATCCTCAAAAAATGAACAAGACAGCAGCAGCATGCAAATAAGTAAGCAAATTGATATTTTTTCTATTGTAATCATTTATTGACTCCCTTTTAACTTTTTTAAAACGTGGGATAGTAATGCCAGTACTTAACGTTTAGAGTTGCGTATTCATGGCTTAAATTTACCTTTTTCTTGACTTTATTTATTCCTGAGTCTGATTAAAGTCGCACTAAGAAAGAATACGCTATCTGTAGTACATTAAAACTGCTCCAAAAGCCGTGATCAAGAGAACGAGTATTATGGCCATTCGCATGGAAAACCGGATGTACTTAATAAACTTTCGGATGGATTCCTCGTGTTCGGGATACTTGGGATAAATTTCCCGCTCCATAAATGCACTGTTGAAAATATCCCGGGTTCTGAACTGTACTCTGTTTTTTACCAGATATTTATATTGCTTAAAAACCTTGACTCTGAAGTAGATATTCAAAATCAATACCATCGCGAAAAGCGAAATAATGATATAAATCAGTACTATATTCATTCTATTAAAGCTTTAATAAAGCCCCGCAAAATTGAGAAAATTAAGTGGAATGAACTAATTTTATGTTCATAAGTTCATTAGGAAGTTATTTTCCACCAAGTAAATGCATTCAAATGATATTGATTTTATCTCACTTTTCTGCCGTATTCAGACTCCGGATTTTATTATTTACCTTTTTATTGAGTTGTATTTTTTTTCAGAATCAACTTTACAGTCAGCAGGGCTGGGACAGGGAATATTTTGACTCTTCAATAACTGTTGATGAGACTTTTCCAGGACCCCATAAACTAATGGGATTTCAACCTGGAGAGTGGCACCCCAATCATATTCAGGTCGATTTGTTTATGGATCGACTAGCGGAATTGAGTCCGAGAATGGTTAAAAAAGAAATCGGCAGGTCTCATGAAAACAGACCGTATTCCGTACTCATAGTGAGTGCTCCGGAAAACCTTGATCAGCTCGAAGAGCTTAGGGAGTGTCATCTCGCTTCCATTGATCCCAATAATTTCAGTTGTGCTGATGGGGCTTTTAATCCACTGGTGCTTTATCAGGCCTATACCTCTCACGGTAATGAGCCGAGTGGAACGGGAGCAGCATTGTTATATGCGTGGTTTCTGGCAGCCGCCAATGACGAATGGGTAGATGAAGTACTAGCGGAAACGGTAATAATAATTGACCCGGTGATGAATCCGGATGGTTATGATCGCTTTGTCAGTTGGGTGAACAGCAAGCGTTGGCTCAATGCTCAGGTAAGTGATCCCAATGATGATGAATTCAATCAACCCTGGCCGGGATCGCGTACGAATCATTTCTGGTTTGACCTCAACAGAGATTGGCTGCCCGTTCAGCATCCCGAATCGATAGCTAAAATCAGACTCTTTCAAGCATGGAAACCCAATGTTCTAGGTGATTACCATGAAATGGGATCTAATGCAACTTACTTTTTTCAGCCGGGTGTGCCATCGCGAACCAATCCCATGACTCCTCAAATCAATCAGGACCTGACTGCAGCCATAGCTGAATTTCACGCAAATGCCTTAGATGAGATCAGTGTTCCTTATTACACCAAGGAGCGTTTTGATGATTATTATTATGGTAAGGGTTCTACCTACCCGGATATTCAGGGTTGTGTTGGCATCCTTTTTGAGCAGGCTAGTTCTCGCGGACATGTACAGGAGACCATACACGGGCCATTGACTTTTGCTGAGACCATTCGCAATCAATTGGCTACTTCTTTTTCTACTTTGCGGGGTTCTTGGGAGTTGAGGACAGAATTGAGAGACTATCAACAAAACTTTTTTCAGGAAGTAAGAAAGGAAGCCCGCCGTGCAAGCGGAAATGCCTATCGTTTTGAAATGGGAAATGACCCTTACCTGCTACAGGAATTCATCAGGATGATGGCTACTCACGACATTAAGGTATATCAGGGAGATGAAAAGGACGGTAAAAAGGCCTATTATGTTCCATTTGAGCAAACGAGATACTATCTGGTTAGAACTATATTTGAAAAAGTAAAGGAATTCCCGGACAGTCTCTTTTACGATGTAAGTACCTGGACGATGAGTTTGGCATTTGGAATAGATGCGGAGGTGGTTACGGTCAGCCCCAATTTTATCAATCGATCTACATTACTAGACTACAACACTGATTTCAGCCCTGCTAACCAGTATCAGCCATTTGAAAAGTCGGTCATTGGATATATTTTTGAATGGAATCACTTTTTGGCTCCCGGATTGCTCTATGAATTATTGAGAGAAGGAGTCAAGGCTAAGGTAGCATTTTCCCCCTTTTCGATAAAAGTAGATGGTGGTGAAAGTGACTTTTCTGAAGGGAGTATACTGATTTTGTCGGGAATTCAAACAATGTCTGAAGCTGAACTACATCAACTGTTGAATGAAATAGCCGCTAAAAAGGGCATAAAAGTACATTCAATGGACAGGGGATTATCTATCTCAGGAATAGATCCGGGAAGCCCAACCTTCCGCATGTTGAATTTACCAAAGATATTGATGGTTACAGGGTCGGGAATCAATTCAAATAATGCCGGTGCTATCTGGTATTATTTCGACAGACACCTGCATATACCCATCACTAAAGTTAGTAATGAAAGACTGGGGAGGGTTAATCTCAGCGATTACGATGTAATTATAGTGCCCTCTACCTGGGGGCTATCAATGCCCGACAATATAAACGAACGGATTCGGTCATTTGTCAGTGACGGGAATACGCTCATCCTTGAGGGTGAAGCAAGTCGTTGGGCTAATTCGGCTGGCATCTCCCGTGCACAGATCAACAATCTGAGTTCCCGTCCGGATGAAGTGGCTGCCTATGGAGATATTGCAGCAGCTTTTGGTGCATATGCTGTGGGTGGCTGCATAGTAAAGGGCAGGGCAGATTTAACCAATCCACTCTTTTTTGGCTATGATAATGATGTCTTTCATATCTTTAAAAGAAAGCGCTGGGTTCTTGAACTTCCGGAAAATCAGCTCAGTGCCCCGCTTCAATATTCTTCTGATCCATTATTGAGTGGTTATTTACACACTTCTCATCCTGCTGAGATTTCTGAACAGGCTTCCATGCTGGCAGAGTCGAGGGGCAGGGGGCGAATTATTCATTTATCTGATGCTCCATTCTTTCGCGGATATTGGTTCAGTACTGCCCATATTATGTCCAATGCCGTATTTTTTGGTGGGATGATAGATGGAAGGGCGGCGTTTTGATGAAGGATTGGCCGGTGATTTTAATCTGATTTCTTTGAAAAGCTGAATTCATCAATAAGGCTACCATCGGTGCCGATAATTTTTCCTGTTATCTGATTGGCATGAAAGGATAGCTGTGCAAAATGATGCTTGAAAACCACGGTATCCATAACATTAAGAGGGGCCGTATATGGTCTTTCAGAAACCCTTCCGGCACCGCCTACCGTCAATTGCATAAAATGACCCAATTCTTCATCATCAAATATTCCTCTTTCATATCGATGGTTATGACCTGACACAACTAAATCAATAGAGTGAAAAGCATTGGCCTTCCTCAGAAGATCTCTTACTGCCGCTTCGCCTCCATAGCCTATTGCACTTTCACCAAAGGCCGGGTGATGCACCAATAGAATCCTCCATTCTGCATTTTCCCATTCACTACTTTGGAATATATTCTCAAGTTTTTTAACGTTATCGGGATTTTCAGAAAACCCGATAGGGAATTGAGTATTTAAGTCAACACCAAGAAAATAGAGTCCATCTATGTGATATCCTCTGACTGTTTCATTTTTGTCGTGCAATAAATATTGATTGAGGACTTCAGCAACTCCAAAATCATAATAGCCATCGTAATCGTGATTGCCGGGGATATAAATTCCGGGAATGGAACTCATTAGCGGGTTCCCAAAATGAAAAAATTGATGCCACTGTGTTTCAAAGTATCCATTGGACACAAAATCACCTACACCAATGTGCAATTGTGGAGGTTCTTTTATCATTTGCTTTACTATGGAATCAAACCGCATCCACCCCCCTTGGCAGTCGCTCCAAAAGGCGAGATTGATAGCATCATTTTTATCTTTTGCAATTTGCTGTACATTTAAACTAAAGGGACCGGACTTAAATTCATCACTCAGCAATAAATAGTAGTGGTCATATTTGCTGATTTTTTTGGATTCAAGTCGAATACTAAAGACCTCATTTTCTCTTTGTTCCATCTTCACTATTAATTCGCTTTCTGAGCTATTTGCTTTGGAAAAAAGTATATTAACTGACTCTGTGTTAGCTACAACAGTGGAAAAAGAAATCTCCCCTTCTTGATGGTAACTCAACCAAGGGTATTTTCTTATCCAGGGCAATGAGTTTTTATCTCCATCTATTTTACTTTCAAAAATTTCTAAAACTTCCCTGCTGTTTTTTGCTCCGACCACATCATCTGCATTAAGATGCTGAAGTGCTTTATAGGTTGTTTGAATTGCCTGAAAAAGCGAGTCCTGTTTAGCAAAATGTTCTTCAGCCGTTTCAGTTTTGGCTAGACCCAATTTCCTGATTCCTCCACTTCCGGCATCATTGATTACTCTTAATGTCAGTACATCACCCTTGGTCAATTTATCCAAAAAGTAGTAAAATCCATTTGTGGCGATAATCCGATCTTGGTTTTTATAAACCTGAACTCCATCATCTGCATTGATATACATCCACTTTGGCTCATTAAAATCAACTTTCACCTTAGTTTGGTACCAAAATGGGGTGTTGGGTTGATAATATCTGTGCGGGAACTCTACCCATTTAAAGTCCGTAAATTTTGGCAAACCATCGAGGCTCCAGCCGGAATCCTCACCAATGAAGAATTTCCATTCCCAATCGAGCTCATGAAAGCCATCGGTCAGGGGCAAATTAATGTCTAGTATGAAATCCCTCCAATCTTCAGAAGGAATATTCAGAGATTTAACTTCTGTTTTTTCACTACACGAATAAAGGCATAGCATACAAAAAATTATTAGGAAGGATAGGCTTTTCATGGATCTGATTTTTATTGAAATAGTAGATTGATTCTAATAATTGAAGTTGACGGGTTGGAAAAATAGACTATTCAACATCTCCAGATTTTCTTCAAAAACTGCATCAATCTGAAAGGTTCTGACTCCGAGATTAAACAGGAAGGTAATGTCCCGTATTCCTCCAAAAAGGAAATTTTCCAATCTGTAGTGAAAGACATTGACGGATGGAATGACTTCCATAGACATCATTTGTGCAGCTTTTACCCATTGAGCAGAAAGGACATTTCCGTGGTCAAATAAAAAGTAGTTGCTTGCGACATCCTCGCCATTTCTCCATTTTTCAATTATTTCAGGCATTTCTCTTACTCTAACACTGAATCGGCTTTCACCCCAAAAATAGTTGCGAGCATCTCTGTCAATGAAAACTGTATTTTTGAATCCGTGTCTTCTTTCAATACTTTTTCTGAGTAAGCTGTAAAACTCAGGAGTTCTATCCCGCACTTTTATGTCAAGCATTAGAATAGCATCAAGGGGTATCATATCGAGGTATTCATCCAAAGTCAGAATCTCGAAATTCCCACTCAAAGAGCGAAACTGTTTGGCTTGCTCGAGACTAAGTTCATCAATGTTTTTGTCCACGTTGAAAAATTGTTTGAGATCTCTGTCGTGATGCACTACAAGGTGTCCATCAGTTGTCATCCAGATATCAAATTCTACTCCTGCATAATTTCTTTTGAATGCTTCTGCGATACCCTCGGGCTGATACTCCAAAAATTCATCATTTACCACTGTTCCCCTGTGCGCTATCCAAAGGGGTTCTGGGAACTTTCGGTGCCTAAGAATATACCTGAATATGTCAGGATTATCCAAATTAATGAGGTCAATATCAAATCTGAGGGCATACTTTAGCAAGAGGACTTGATCACCAGGTACATAGACCATTACTTTTACTCCTTTTTCATGAGCAGCATTCACCAATTCGCGGGAAAGGTCGTGGGCACGAACTTCTATCATAGGTGGATTCCAGTCCTTGTAAAATGTATGAAATTCTTCTACCGAACTTACATTCACTTTAAAATCTATTCCAGCTTCCTGCAGTAGCTTTACATCCTCTTCATTGAAGTTTCCTCTTGTATTAAAAAAGCAACTTTCATGGATTCCCCAACTTTTTACAAGTGAAATAAATTCAGACAGGTCACCATCTTTAAAATCGAAGTAAAAGTAAATTTCATCTCTGAATGCCATGACCTGCTCCTCAATAGTTGGAATCCGCTCACCTGCAAATTCGTGTCTAAACCAACTCCCTGCATCTAATTTTTTCAACTCTGCAGCAGTAAAATCGATAAAACTCCCGGTTCCATTGGTCGTTCGGTCCAGTGTTCTGTCGTGGAAGTTAAAAAACACTCCATCTTTGGATTGCCTTACGTCCACTTCCAGAAAATGAGCCCCCATATCGATAGCCTTTTTTGCACTAGCCATGGTGTTTTCGGGTGCAGCCCTGTTAGCTCCTCGGTGAGCAGCAATCAGGATATCCTGACTAAGTAATCCGGATAGATTAAGAAATAAAAAAAGGAATATAAGTAAGAATGAAGTTTTGAACATATTTAATTTTTTTAAAAAGTCGCCCCGGTTTAGAGAAAGAAGTACCGGGGCGACGGGGTAATTATAAATTAAAAAGAGTATCTCAAACCAAGGTGTACTTGATAGGGGTTAGTTACTCGGTATCTTTTTTGACCTGCATTGGTATTTACTGCATACTCCCAGCGTCCCTCTTCCGCATCAAAACCAGTTACATTACTGTATATATTGGTGTTATAAATTTCATCAAAACCTCCCCACTCTCTATTTAACAAGTTCAATACATTGAAAATATCTGCTCTAAGTTCAAGACGATTTTTACCAATGATGTTGAAAGTTTTTGCAAGACTGATATTTGTTTCGAATCTCCAGGGCTGTAGACCGCCAAACGGTTCTGCAAAAGTTCCAATATTTTCCCTGATATAATCTGCAAATTCCGGTTCAGCATTCTGAAGGATGGCATTAATTCCATCTCTCAGGTACTCAGGAGTAGAAGGATCATTAGGGTCAAAAATGTAAGGTAAAATTCTATTGTCAGATGGAGTGCGAACATTTACTCCAACAATATCCCTTGACCCTCCAATACCTGCAGAAAAGCGATTGGCTTGCATTCCGATAAAAGTCATTCCAACTGAGAAACCTTTAAACGTAGGAAGAATTCCTGCTACTACCACTTTGTGTCTAAGATCGTCATCGTCGTAGTAGTTTCTCATGGCTTGACCCCAATTCTGGTAAGATCTACCTACGTAGTGAAATTCCCTGCTGTTACCCGAATTGTAAAGTATCCCACCTTTCGAAGCTCCTCTGGTATAACTCATCATTATGTTTCCGTCCCGCCCCAGCTTCATATTTAGTTCGGCTACCAATGCAACAAAGGTGTTTGGCCAATCAGTATTGGTAAATTGCATTACCTGAGTAAATTTATCAGATTTTCTGGCAAAGTCGAAATTGGCCTCATTGGATCCCTCAAGAGTTGAGGGTGGGACATACATCTCTCGGTTTCCTTCCGAATCAAGAGTGAATTGTGGATCGTTCAGGTTGATATTGCGGTAGTAATAATTTCCAACGGTCCTGTTATAATACAAGCCAATACCGGCATAAACTCTGTCATTAAAGTAGTGATGGTAATTAGCATTGAATTTCCAAGTTTTCGGAGATTTGAGGTTTTCATCAATGAGAATTACAAAGGATGCAGGCACTTCGAGCAGTCCCTTTTCAGCTAGTTCATTTAAATAATCCTCTCCCGGTATATTATTGTCAAAATCCTCAAAGAACCCGGGCCAGTCAGCCTTGGGTAGATCTCCTTGAGAAAATCCAGGCATATTGATATCAGCAATGACAAAAACAAAATCCACTCCATTATCAATATGGGACATGGTCAATGGCTGGGTAGTAAATTGGTTGACAAATCTTCCACCTCCTAACTTAATGATATCATTACCTCTGCCTCCAACATCCCAAATAAGATTCAATCTTGGCTGGAACCCACTCAAATCAAGTGGAGCAACATCATTTCTTACACCCAATTCATCGAAAAGAGTCTGATTGAAAGTTGGCTTTACCGGGATAAAAGTGGCATCCCATCTCAATCCGGCTACTACATCAAGATGTTCAAAAAGTGTAGTTTGCATTTGACCATACAAACCTGTTTCAATTACGCGTGGTCGAACATATCCACCGGCATTGCCGATAGGAGTTTTTCGTTCATATCTATAAGGCCTGTTTTCGCGCAGGGCATCGATGCCATCATAAAAGAATTCACCTTGTTGGAAATGAGTAAGATTGTCATTGATTTGGTTGAGGAGAAAATCTGCACCAAACGTATATCTAATGTTTCCGGATTGAAAGCGGAAATTATTCGTTAAAGTATAGTTTTGTTCGGTAATGATTTCCGGTATCCAGTATTGATTGCCCCAATAAATCCATCTGCTTCTGCTGGTCCCATCTTCCCATTCAGAATTTACTCTAACTCTACCGACCGGAGCTCGTGGGTAAATGAGCTCATTTGGTCTGTGAACATCCGAGAAACTAATCCTCAAATCATTGGTCATAGTCGGAGAAAGAATAGTTCTTAATGACAGCAGAAAAGCATGATCAAAAGAATTTTCTTCATACTGTGTGGAAAGTAAACCCCCTGATTTCCTTTTATTGGGATTGTGGAAAGTATGATAGTTGTATCTGAATGTAACCAGATTCCTGTCATTCAATTGATAATCCAGTTTTGCGAGTATGCTGGAAGTGTTTCTCGTAGTGTTCAGAGTACCATATTGCTTTCCTGATGGTGGTACGGGAATGCCAAATCCTGGACCTTCCAGAATCTCTGCTATTTCATCCATAGCATTTCTGGTAATTCCAATATTTTGTTCTGCTTGAGTAAGAGTGGCTCCTGCTCTGTCAAAATCTTCCACCGACCAGGGTGCTCGAATTTGATAGTAATCAGCTGTTACGAAAAAGTGCAATTTATCTTTTATAATAGGACCTCCAAGGCTAAAACCCATTTGGCTTACCGTGAAGTCATCGGAGTCAGAAAATCGTTCTCCGGATGGATCTCTTAAAAACTGAACCCCGGTCAATGAATTGCCGGAATAATAGCCAAATACAGATCCCTCGAAGTTATTGGTACCTGATTTAGTAACTGCTCTTACGGATGCTCCCCCTCCTTTTCCATTAGTAACATCATAATTGTTACTAGCTACCTCAAACTCTCTAATCGCCTCCATGGAAACCGGGAATGCACCTCCCACCATATCTCCAAAAACATTCCTTCTGTTAGATACTCCGTCTAAAGTGTAATTGGTCATATTTCTTCTGCCTCCAGCCCCTATTGTTCCTCTGGTAAGTGGGGATAATTGAGCAAGGTCGTTATAATTTCTCGTTGGAGAAGGAATACGATTTATCGTTCTTTCATCAATTTGGCGAGCAGTTCCCAGTCTTCTTCTATCAGACCTGAAGGCATCGTATGTAACAACGATCTCCTCTATGGCCTCAGCTCCTGATTCTAGATTGATAATTCCTAAATTCAAATAGTCACCTTGACTTAAAATGTTACCTGATATTTCTAAGGAGGTGTATCCCAAATAACTAATTCTAAAAGAATAAGGACCGCCAAGAGGTAAGTCTTGAAACAAAAATCTCCCATTGTTATCTGTAATTACACCGACAGAAAACCCTGTACTTTGATTGGTGGCCATTACAGTGGCACCAATTAGGCTGTAATTCTCTGTTGCATCAATTACAGTTCCTGAAACTTGATTGTCTGATCCCTGAGAATAAATAATTGTCAGGGGTAAGAAAAAGATAAAAACTAATAGTTGTAAAGGTTTGATATCCATGTTTGTGCTATTTAATGATTGGAAAAAAATGATACCACAAAAATACATGTGGAATGTTTTCTAATCATTAATGCATTATTATTAGGTTATTTATATTTTGTTTATTTTTTGTTGATTAATTGTTAAGTTATTGAGAAGTTATTTGCCCGTATTTTTTTGTATTTAGCTTTTTTTCCTCAGGGCACACCGCCCACATTATTTGGTAAGTCTTATTTTTTGGTGGGATAGTTGGCAGGCAGGCGGCGTTTTGATGTCTTTAAAACAAAGCGAACTTATCATGCCACAGGCATGACAGAGAATTTACAGAGATAGTCTTCCCGCTTGGGTAAATCTATAACTTTAGGCAGTCTTACAACTAGTTTGAATAACTAAACCAATATCTCAATCATTAACTTTTGAACTTGTCAACCTTTTGACCTTCCAATTTCAACTAATGGGTATTTATTTTTCCAATGCCCTTAAATCCTTATTCACCCTGATGCTGGCATTGAGCTCAAATCCCAACAATAGGATGAGACAGTTTAATTGCAGCCAAAGTAATATAATGATAATAGCCCCAATAGAACCATAAATTTCTGAATACTGACCAAAGTTGTCTATATAAAGTGAGAAGACATATGAAATGATTAATGAGAGTATAGTTGCTAAAGTAGCACCTGCAGAGAAAAACCTGAATTTGGTTTTTAGTGAAGGTCCGTAATAGTAAATTGTTGAAATTCCTCCGAAGTAAAGAATAATTACACCCAACCATTTAATCAGCAGGATGAGATAATATTGCAAAATCGGGAACTCAGGACCAATTAGATGACTCAAAATCAAATCCCCAAAAACGATAAAAATAAGCGAAGTCAGAAACAACACACCCATGAGTAGAGTTAGTTTAACAGCAACCAATCTCGATTGCAGAAATGACCGGGTAGTAAAGGTATGTTCATAGACCTTATCAAATCCTTTCATAAGGGTGATCATGCCATTAGAAGAAAAGTATAACGCCAATACAAAACCTATAGAGAGGAGGCCTCCCCTTGGAACTTGTAATACATCTATTACCATCCTTTCAATTGTGCTTCTGATTTCCTGAGGAATAACCTCGGGCAGACTTTCAATGTATGCATCTACATCAAAATCATATGGCAAAAAGTAAATAACAGACAGCATTACCAGTAAAAAAGGGAAAAGTGCAATAAAGAAACTATAAGCCATGGAATTGGCTCTAGTTATGATGTCATCGTTTTTTATTTCTTCATAGATAAAATGGAGTACATCGTATATAGGAACATCATCGAAAAAAGGAAGAGTGGTTGTTTTTCCTTTAATCACTAACCACCGTACCCGACTTTCAATCCTGTACTTTTTCTGTATTTTATCGATCCATTTTTTCAAAATAAGGGCGAATTTTTTCTACTATTTCCGCAGGTATTTCGGCTCTTGAAAAATCTTTTGCATGAACAAAAACGAGTTTTACTTCACCACTGTTTATCAATTCTCCATTTGCTCTCAAGATTTCAGACAAAAATACAATTGAGGATTCAGGCCATTTTTTTAGGGTAGTCCGAATAATGACTTCCTCATCATAATATGCTGGCCGTATATATCTCGTATTTAAGGAAACTACAGGCATTAGAATTCCGCTTTTGTCCTCTACATCTTTATAGCTGAGCCCCAAACTCCTAAGCATCTCCACCCTTCCAATTTCATAATACATGGCATAACTTCCGTAATAGAGTACACCCATTCGGTCGGTTTCTCCATATCTAACCCGTTTTTTGAATTCGTGTACGATCATTTTCGCTTTTTTTGTTTCCAGTCAACAGTATTCGCCCTTAAAACTCCTTAGTCTCTGATTAATGGGCAGGTCATACAGTGTGAACCTCCCCGCGCTCTCGATAGTTCACCTGAGTCAATGGTAATAATAGTATTAGTAATTTCATCAGGCGAAACTTCGTTGTAATTGATGTCATTCAATACATCTTCGGCATGCATAATTTGGTAACCAAATTCCTTAAAAGCTTTTTCGGTAAAAGGGTTGCGCTCATAGGTTATCGCCACACCAGGTTTAAGCGCTACTAGGTTGCAACCATCTGTCCATTGCTCCCTTTCCTGGTATGGAGAAATGCCCATTCCGGTAGGAATCAATTCAACATCTGAAGATATTTCAGCTTTCAGAAAGTCCATGACTGAGTTGTATTCGCTTTTTCTTCCATCAACTCTATGAACGATAACATTTGATCTTTTCCCATTTTTTATAATGGGCTCAAAACCTACAAAATGATTGTGGTTGATTTGGGTAAACAAGGTGTCGATGTGCATGTAGGATCGCTCAAACGGGATATTCACCTGAACTAAATTTTTTACAATTCCCTTCTCAAAAAGAACATCTTTGAGAACCTCAATGGAGTACTCTGTAGTTCGCTCTGAATTTCCGATTAGTAAATAATCTTTGTTTATTATCATTACATCACCACCTTCAACCGATACTGATTCACCATCAAAAGAGGGCGGGAAGTCCTCGAGATTATTCAAATTAATTAATTTGCCTTCCTTTTTTAGGTGCGCAAATCTAGGATGGGAAAAGAAAATATAGCGCGTCAGGAGATTTTCCCTGTGTCTTGCTATTTTAGCTGCTTTTGAAATCAGTACGTGGTCATTTATGGTAACGGCTATATCCCGTGTAAAAATAAGATTGGGTATTGGATCGAAAAGGTATCTATCTGCATTTTTCTGATAACCTGAAATCAGGGTCTCTGCCAACTCTTCCTTGTCAAGTTCTTCTAACAAGGACCGAAAGGTACGTGGTACTTCTTCATAATCGAGCACCATCTCAATAAAATCTCTTTCGGGTTGAATGTCAGACTTCAAGGCTTCAGTAAGTAAATCCTGAAATGGTAAAACATTTTCAGCACCTATAAATGCATCCAATATATCGGTAAATACATCGTGTTCCCTTTGCATTTGAGGCAGAAATACAATATCATCAAAAAGTAATTCTTCAGCACGCTTGGGCGTTATTCTAGATATTCCCGTTTCCGGTCGGTGGACAATAACAGCCTTGAGCGGACTAATTTCCGAGGAAACTGAAGGGTTGAATTTTTTCATATTTTTTGGTTTGAAGCCCCAAAATTACTAAATTAAATTTGATCGGGAATTAAGGCACTCGCAATATCGTAAATCCCATCATTTTAACTTCCTTAAGCAATGAAACCGGAACGAAAAATAAAAACTTAAAAAATGATAGACCTCATCGACCAAATAAAATCCAAGAACTATTGAAACTTTAAGGACTTCCACACTTTCGTTCTTTAAAAACTTTTGAACTTTACAAACTTTCTGACCCTTCGACTCCACTTACGTTACGCCCGGGGCATCGCTTTATGATCCTTCAAGCTTTACGAACTTTCGAACTCAATCCTCCATTTCCATTTTTATTCCTAAATTTGAGCGATAAATAAGGATTATGAGCAGTATTTTTGGAAAAATTAAATCCCTGTTTATTCAGGAGGTGGAATTAGATGACAATCAACCTATAAAAGAGGAAACAGAAGATAAGGATATGGAAAAAGACCAGAAACATACTGAAAGAGATATTAATAAGCAGGGAGAAAAAAGTGAAGGTCATCAGAAGGCAGTTGGTGGCAGACCCAATAATGATTTTTTAGCGATACTCATCACTGCTATGCAGGAGGCATCCCGGGATGACGCCACTTATCTGGAATTCAAACAAAATATAAAGTCATTAAGGCATCTGGATTTTGATGATAAAACACGCTATGAAACTGCTTTTGCCATAGCCACTAATCAAGGCGTGGATAAGCAAAAATTATTGGACTCAGCTGCTTTTTATAAAAAAGTGCTTGACAAAGAAGGTGAAAAATTCGAAACTACACTTGAGAATCAACGCCAAAATCGAGTAGATGCCAGAAAACTGGAAATAAAAAATATCAGAGACCAAATCTTTGAAAAGCAAAACGAAATTGAAAAAATAAAGGAAGAGATCAGGCTATTGGAAGAGCAAATTAGCGCTGAAAAAGAGGGGATGAACGAAAACAGAAACCGCATTGAGAAAACAGCGAGTGATTTCTTTAGTTCGTTGGAGTTTTTAAGGTCAAAAATTGTTAAGGACATAGATAACTTTAATAAGTACTTATAAATGAAAAGTCAAAGCATGTCGGCGAAAACCTTTTGGAAAAGGCCCGAAGGAATTATGGGAATTGTTGTCCTCTTAATCTTAGTTGGTGTGCTAGTATGGGCAGTTACAACATTTTTCAGTTTTTTGGTACAGTTGACGAGTTCTATTTTGGGGCTATCTGCAATGCTTTTGGTAATTGCAGCTCTTTTATATTTGTTTTTTGACCCAAAAATGCGGCAGCTTGTATGGTATATGTTCCAAAGTGTGATGCGCTGGTTTACAGGTTTTTTTATACAAATTGATCCCATAGGTATACTCAAAGGTTATGTTGACGAATTGCGGTCCAATGTCAAGAAAATGTACAGACAAATAGGAAAACTCAGAGCTCAAATGCACATTTTACTCGAACAAATTCATTTGAATAAGGCGGATATTGAATCCAACCTCAACCTTGCCTCCGAGGCTCGGGAAAATGAAAAGCGCTCAATGATGATTTTAAAATCACGGAAAGCCGGTCGTCTGCAGGAATCCAACATGAGACTTGAAGATTTATATAGGCGTATGGAGCTCCTGTATAAAGTCCTCAATAAAATGTATGAAAATTCAGTTATTCTCGCTGAGGATATTGAGGATCAGGTTGACTTAAAAGAGAAAGAGCGCAAGGTTATCCATGCGGGACACTCAGCCATGCAATCCGCCATGAATGTAATCAGTGGAAATACGGATCAACGTTTGATGTTTGACAGGGCACTTGAAGCCGTTGCTGACGACGTTGCCGGAAAAGTTGGAGAAATGGAACAATTTATGGAGCTATCCGAAAATTTCATGTCATCCATTGATTTACAAAAAGGAATTTTTGAAGAAAAAGGTCTGGCACTTTTGGAAAAATGGGAAAAACAAGGTGATTCTTTATTGCTTGGTAAAGAAAAGGATAATTTTCTGGAAGAATCAGAACTTGGAGGTAATGAGCTAAAGCTCCCTGAAATGCCCGAAAAAAAGGAAAAAAGAAAAGCAGATAACCAATACGATGCATTTTTTGATTAAAATAAACAGATTAATCGTAAACAATTTTTAATAACATTTTTTTCATTTCAAATCAAAAATCATAACAATTATGAAAAATCAATTACAATTATTATTCACAGCAGCATGTATGTTGTTGTTTTTAGGTGTCGCAGAAGCACAACTTCAAGCTCCTGCTGCCAGTCCCAATGCTAAGGTAATTTATAATGTCGGACTAAGCGAAGTGCATATTGACTACAATCGCCCAAGCATGAAGGACAGGACTGTGTTTGGTGACCTTGTTCCTTTCGGTGAAGGTTGGAGAACAGGGGCCAATTCCTCTACCAAAGTTACTTTTTCTGATGATGTTACTATTATGGGAAATGAACTGGCAGCAGGAACATATTCTTTGTTTTCAGTACCCGGACAGGACAGTTGGGAAATTATGTTTCACTCTAATTTGCAGCACAATACTCCAGGTCCTAGAGATGCAAGTGAGGATGCTTTAGTAATTAAGATTTCACCTAAGCACATGGATTTTACAATGGAAACATTTACCATTACAGTAAATAACTTGAGAAATAGTTCAGCTGAAATATTGATGATGTGGGAAAATACTGCAATCGCTATTCCATTTGAGTTGGATACAGATTCCAAAGTAATGGCTAATATTGAGCGCGTACTAGCAGGTCCTACAGGCAGAGATTACTTTGTGGCAGCTTCTTATTATTATGAAGAAGGTAAAGATCTGAATCAAGCTTTAAAGTGGATGAACAAAAGCATAGAGCTTGATGGAGACAGATTCTGGGTTCTGAGAACCAAAGCTTTGATCCAAAAGGACCTTCGTCAATATGACGCGGCTATCAAGACACTTGAAAAGTCAAGCAAATTGGCTGAAGAGTGGGGAAATGCAGGTTATCCAAGAATGAATGCAGAAACCATTGCTGAGATTAAAGCGATGAGATAATATCTATTTCCCTTTTTAAAAGTATAAAGCTCTTATGTTCGAAAGAATTTAAGGGCTTTTTTTATGAAAGCTTCACAATGAAGAAAATAAAATTGATAGGAAATTACTACATGTAAGTATTAAAAAGTAAAGCAAATTAAAGGTTGAAAATGGAAAGATTGTTCATGCTTAAATAAGGTTGAACTGTCTTTTTAGTTTTCAACTTTTACACTTTTCAACCTCCAACTCCTCCGCTGTTATAGTCCACCCAATAAATAAAATTCGCCTCTGAATAAGATGGTGACCTTCAATCTAAATAAGGATAAATGAGGTAGTGAAAAGTATTACTATGACTAAGGACTCGTACTTGCTCTTTTTTAAACGCTTCATCGTATTTACTAAATATGATAAACTGCCCCTGTGGTAGACCGAAAAAAACACACCTACCTTCACGGTTGGTGGTGCACGATCTGAGGAATTCCCCCAACCCAAAGGCTTCTTCATTCTCGTAGATAAAAAGACGAACTCCCATAGTATGACCTACCCAATCTGACTGTCTGCAAAGTGGTGTAAGCGAATTATTGCAATAAACAGCGGTCACCGTAAGCATTCCTGTATTTGAGGATTGACCCGAATCAGAAAAAGAACTTTGCTCCTCTTTTACACAGGAAAAGAGTAAAAGAGCAACAAACAACAAAATTAATTTCCACAATATTCGGTTTTTCATTGAACGACTTCCTTTAAGAGGGGTTGAAATTCATAGAAAAGGTTATTTTTGCACAAATTAATAAAAAGACGGATTATGAAACCATTTGATTTTGACATGATCAAGAGTTATTACGACTCTTTAGGCGATAAACTAAAAGACGTAAAAAAGGTTCTGAACAGACCACTTACCCTTACTGAAAAGATATTATACACCCATGTTCATCCGGATTCACCTCTTCAGGAATTTAAACGTGGTGGTGATTATGTGTTTTTCTCCCCTGATCGTGTTGCCATGCAGGATGCAACCGCGCAAATGGCACTTTTGCAATTCATGATGGCAGGAAGAGACAAAGTCGCTGTCCCATCTACTGTGCATTGCGACCACCTTATTCTCGCAGAAACAGGAGCTAAGCAGGATCTTAAAAACTCACTTCAGACCAATTCTGAAGTTTTTGACTTCCTGAGCAGTGTATCCAACAAATACGGAATCGGCTTTTGGAAACCGGGTGCCGGGATTATCCACCAAATCGTATTGGAGAATTACGCATTTCCGGGCGGTATGATGATTGGTACAGATTCACACACTCCTAATGCAGGTGGTCTTGGGATGATCGCCATAGGTGTGGGGGGTGCAGATGCCGTAGATGTCATGAGTGGCATGGCATGGGAGCTTAAGATGCCTAAATTGATCGGAGTTAAACTAACCGGAAAATTATCTGGATGGGCCTCTCCTAAAGACGTAATTCTTAAAGTTGCCGGCATCCTTACAGTAAAAGGTGGGACCGGAGCAGTTGTTGAGTACTTTGGACCAGGCGCTGAGACCTTGTCATGTACTGGGAAAGGAACCATTTGCAATATGGGTGCAGAAATTGGAGCGACTACCTCTACTTTCGGCTATGATGAAGCGATGTCGAGATACCTCAGAGCTACCAACAGAGCTATGGTAGCGGATTTGGCCGATACCGTAAAGGATCATCTTACCGGCGACAGTGAGTGTTACGAGCAACCTGAAAAATATTTTGATCAAGTAATCGAAATTGACTTAACCACCCTTGAGCCACATATTAATGGCCCCTATACTCCGGATTTAGCGCGCCCTATTTCTGAATTTGCCAAAGCGGTAAAGGAAAACGGATATCCTGAAAAGCTGGAAGTTGGATTGATAGGTTCTTGTACCAACTCTTCTTATGAAGATCTCACAAGAGCTGCATCCATAGCACGCCAGGCTGTCGCCAAAAACTTAAAAGTGAAGTCTGAATTTACTGTAACTCCCGGTTCTGAATTGATCAGATTTACCGTTGAAAGAGATGGTTTGTTAGACGATTTTGAAAAAATGGGAGGAGTCGTTTTGGCAAATGCCTGTGGGCCCTGTATAGGACAATGGTCAAGACATACCGATGATCCCAATAGGAAGAATTCTATCATCACCTCCTTTAACAGGAACTTCTCAAAGAGAAACGACGGAAATCCGGCGACTCATTCTTTTGTGGCATCACCGGAAATAACCACTGCCATGGCTATTGGTGGAAGCTTATTGTTCAACCCACTCACAGATACGCTTATAAATGAGGATGGTGAAGAAGTAAAACTCGATCCACCTACTGGAGTAGAATTACCTGTAAATGGTTTTGATGTAGAGGATGCAGGATATCAAGCCCCAGCTAAGGATGGCTCTGCTATCAATGTTGTGGTTGATCCCGGTTCCAATAGATTACAGTTGTTGGATCCGTTTAAGCCCATTGCGCAAGAGCAAGTTAAAAATATGAGAATTCTCCTTAAAGCTAAAGGTAAGTGTACAACAGACCATATTTCCATGGCAGGCCCTTGGTTGAAATTCAGAGGACACTTGGAGAATATCTCTGAAAACTGCTTCATTGGAGCGGTCAACTATTTCAATGAAGAAATGAACTCCGTGATTAACCATGTTACCGGAAAATACCATCCAGTTCCTGAGTCCGCTAGAACTTATCAAAAAGCAGGAATCAGTACTGTAGTTTTCGGAGAGGAGAACTACGGAGAGGGTTCATCGAGAGAGCATGCTGCAATGGAGCCCAGGTTTTTAGGAGTGAAAGCTGTAGTGGTAAAATCATTTGCTCGAATTCACGAAACCAACCTAAAAAAACAGGGAATGCTGGCTCTGACTTTCGTAAATCCTGCAGATTACGATAAGGTAAGACAAGATGATCAGGTGGATCTACTTGGTTTTGATGAAATGGCTCCCGGAAAAAATATGACTATGGTTCTGAACCACGCTGATGGAACTTCCGATCAGATTGAACTTCAACATACCTATAATCACGCCCAGATTGAATGGGTAAGGGCAGGTTCAGCACTGAATAAAATTAGAAGAGAGATTGCCGGGAACTAAGACTTGGTATTTTATTCAAAAAAAGAAAAGCGAATACTTCAAATTTGAGGTATTCGCTTTTTATTTTTGGACTAATTGACTAAAATTTC
>RECS01000169.1 GCA_007693915.1 Saprospirales bacterium
GGACGGGGTGGGTTTTGGTAGGGAATAGTTTTGTAAACCTAAGTATTCCAGATGCTTTTTTGGGTAATTCCACTAAAGGGTGATTTGAAATCATTTATTCTTCTCCACTATAATTAGTTGGCGACACCAATTATCTAGTCCAATAATTTGACAAATTGAAATGGCTGTAATCTGGACTTATATCAATATTAGCTTCAATCAAAATAAATAGAAAAATGAAAAGCATAAAATTAATTACATTAAGTCTTAGCTTGTATTTTGCATGGGTTAACCTAGTTTTCAGTCAGGATGCATTTTTTGTGGAACTGATGATAGTGATTTTCCTCAAGAACTAATTATGGATTGCAGTAAATTTATTATGTCAATTGATGAGTTGATGTCTTTACCACCAGTTCATTATAAATTAGCATTCCATTTAAAAGCTCGACCAGATGGATACAACTTTACATGTGATCCTAATGATCCTTTATTGGATATTGATCTACCTAGACCAGAAAATGCAAAATATTTTTATGCACCTTTAACTATAGGAAAAATCGTAGCTGAAATGAATAAAAGAATGTGGGATGAGAAAATGGAAGGCAGAGGCGGGGTAATTATGCCGGGGGGCAATCAACCTATGAATATATCTTTTAGTCTGGCAGAAGGGGGTGATTGTGGACCTGGGATTTTTTTATATGAGCATGGTGAAACATTTCAAACTGTTCCAGATGCCATGAATGTCTTTTTTGTGCATAGAAATGTCAGCTATGCTGGGTGGGCTGATTTTCCTGGACAAAATTTTTACTTAAACAATGTTCTTACAGACCTTTTCGGGCCTGAATATTTTCCATGGTGGAGAAAAGGTAGATTATCAAATCATGAATTTGGACATACAAGGCGGCTACGGCATAGTTTTCACTGTAACAATCCTTGTAATGGCGTTGATTTAGATGCTGACGCTGAGTGCTATGGAAGTTGCTGTGGTGGTGGTGGTAGTGGATGCGCTTGTTGGGGTGGTTCTCAACAATCCTTGACAATGGCCTACGGAGAGAGCATTTATAACTTCACCGTATGTGAATATGAACAACTATGGAATTACATTATCAACAACCCAAGTGCTTATCAGGATTTTGATCCATGTGCAGAGGACTTTAATGGCGATCCATATATAGTTGACTACAATGGTCATGTGGTCTGGGATCAGAAAAAAATGTTTGCTACTGATGTAAGGATAAGAACCGGAACTACTCTTGAAATCACTTGTGAAGTACATATGGGAAGGGATAGGTACATAATTGTAGAAGAAGGTGCAAAGCTAATTGTTAACGGAGGGAAAATTACAAATTTATGCGATGTATATTGGAGAGGGATAAAGGCATATGGTGGCAATACTGATTTTGATGTAAAAATAACCAATGCCGCAATTATTGAAAACACTTCCGCTGCTGCTGTATCTATGTTTGCACCGGAACCTTGGCCAGCAATCCAAAATTGGGGTAACGGAATTCTTCACGCGGAAAACTCTTTCTTTAACAACACAAGAAGAATGGTTGAATTTATGTCATGGTCACCCATGCCTAACTCCAGTCATATCATCAACTGTGTTCAGGATGGCGGCCTTTGGGGTGCAACCAACTGGAATTGTCGCAATATTCTAATCGAAAACACAGTTTTCAAGAATTTAGAAAGGGATGCTGTAGTTACGGAGAAAGGAAACTTTTATCTAATTAATAATTCTTTCCAGTCCGATGTGAATAGTGTTCGGCTAAATCATACTACTGTAAGCATGCCAACAATAATGACCGAAAATGTTTTTAAAAGTGATTACACAGGGGTAAATTCATTCGGAGGAACTTTTGGTTTTCATGAAATTCACGATAATATTTTTGCTACAGAGGGACTAATTGGTATGTTTATGGATGGGAATAATACTTTTGTAGCAACAGAAAACCAATTTATGAATATTTTAGGAGCTGCGGTAATGAATATTGGTTCAACAAACCACGGCAGGCATATTGGAAATAGTTTCGGATTAAATTATGTTGGTTTATACTCAGATGGTGAAAACAAATCTTACAGTTTTTTAGGAAATTGTTTTCAATCAACCTTTGGAGATATTTATATTGATGGGACTGTTATACCTATCGTAGGAAGTAATAATATCCTTCCTGCAAATAATTGTTTTACTCATAATGGGAGTTTAGGATCACCTATATTGGATATTACTGGAAATATAAATCCTCCATTTTATTACGTTTTACCACCTGCTAGTGTTAATCCCGATTGTAGAAGCTTGATCAATACATCTACTAATGTAATTCCACTTTATTCACAAACCGATCCCGGGTTACCTGACTGCGCTTTTAATAATGTATATGAACCTGAAATGTTTAATTGTGATCCGGATGGCTTGGGTAATGATTTAGCTGCTGCTTATGAGTATATCAGCAACCTATATTATTCAACGATAAATCCTCAAACAAAAGCTGAAATACAGGCATGTTACGACCTGATAAAATCTATGCTAAGCGGATATTATGCAGAGGAGGGAAAATTTGATAGCTTAAGAACTTTGTATTCAACTTCCGGAAGTGATCAGGATTTTGTAAATATTTTTAGTAGCTATATTTTAGAAAATAATTTAAACGCAGCTACTAATTTTTTGTCCTCCATTGACACAACAGAAATCTCTGAACCATTAAATGATTTTATAATAATTCAGGAAATTAATCTGACTAGATTGCCCATGGGGCCATTTTTTATACCTAGCGGACAGGAATTGGATACTATTTATCATATTGCAAATAAGGACCATAGTTTTGCTACTTATGCCAAGTCACTTTATTTTGCTTTGACTGAAATTTCTATTAATTCAGATATCCCTCAATTTATTTTAAATGGGCAGCAGTATAGGGAAATTAAGGAAAAAACAGATAAAGAGGTTACCATTTATCCCAATCCATTCAGAGATGTTTTGAATATCAGTACAAAGGGGTATGAAAAATTAAGGCTAATTGCATATGACCTATACGGAAGAATCATCTATACGAGCAATGAATTTGATACAAACTATCAGGTAATTACTCAAAACTGGACACCTGGTGTTTACTTTATAGTCATGAAAGAAGGCAAAAAGCAAATTTTTTCTGAAAGGATTGTTTTATTCAAATAAAGAGGTTATTATTGTGGATACGGACATGTCCGTATCCACAATTTAGTATTGAATGAATATTTTGATTTTATGTAGCACCCAACTTCAACAAATAAAAAAAACACATTTATATGATGGACAAAATAAAATTATTTATCCTTATTATATATCTTGCTCCCAATTTTGCTGATTCTCAGGGAACCTACAGTATTACCTATGCAAAACCGGAGACTTTTGGCATTCTTCCCTTTGACATGATTCAGCTTGATAATCATGTTTTTATTTGTGTGGCAGAACTCTTGTATTACCCCGATGACGAATCTTTTGAATACAACCACAAGATTCTTAAGTATGACCCTCAAGGTAATTTAATTCAAACCAGAAGGGTGCCTGCCTATATAAACAGGATCGCAGGAGTCAATAACTTGGATAAAAATCTCGCAGTGGTCAACGATAGCAGCTTTATTTACCTGACCGAGACTCCGGAAAGAGATGGTACTTCCATTTATTTGATTGACTTTGATTTGAATAAATCCTATATGGGCACTTTTTGCTCTAAAAATCCCGAAGAAGGATCCTATTTAAGAGAACACAGAGGTGCCTATATTGCCGATGGGTCTATCTATCTGTATAGTTTTGTTCATAACCCTGCCTGGGGGAGTGTTAACAGACGTGGTCAGATATTGAGGATTGATATGGAATCAAAAGAGATCATTTGGGAGAATATCATTACTCCCCAATTCAATGCTCGGGATATTGTAAACTTTCATTCCTATCTCGATAGCAACTTTATTTTTCAAGTCAATTACTGGAACGGATTATTCGGCCCAAGTTCAATTTACAACTCGAATTTCTATGTTATTGATCAATACGGGAATATCAAGGAAGTTATTGATTTCTCTATTCTAGTTCGGGAGAATGAATGGGACAGTAAACCCAGATTTATTACTGATGATTTTGGTCACATTTTCTTTTCGCACAGTAGAAATTTACATACAAATTTTACTAAATATAATTATAATGTAAACAAGGTAGACCCAAGTAATGGACGTGTTCTATGGGCATTCACTCCGCCCAACAATGTAATTGCGCTAAGAATACAGATGGTGTATGAGATGCAAAAAACAAAAAATGGGAATTTTCTTATAGCAGGTACTACCACAGATAGAACTGATGACCATTTTAATGTTTCTGTCAATATCCAAAATGGATTTATTCTGAAATTGGATCCACGGGGAGAGATCCTGTGGTACAGATTGTTCAAACATCCCAATCACAGCTTTCAGCCTAAAGAAGAGTACGGATGGTTTAAAAGTAGCTTATTCCATCGAGTAACTGAATTAGACGATGGGCGAATTGCAGTACTTGGATATAAAATACTTAATTGGGACCAAGCAGATATCGTTGATCCACTTCAGGATATCACTACTGAGATGTGGTTGTTGGTTCTGGACGAAAATGGTTGTTTTGACGGACAGAAGTGTCAATCGATTATCCGCATCGATTACCCTGAATTCATTGAGCCTCCGGCATTTTCCATAGGCACCAAATGGACTTATGATTATTCACCCCCCCCCGATAATCCCAATCACACCATATACAGTTATATTAATTATGAGGTGACCGATTCTTTTACCAGAAATGACACCCTCATTTACCTAATTGAAAACAATAGGGGACTGCCTGATGAGTGGATTATTCAAAATGAGTATAAGGTTTGGTTTTGGGATGAATTTATAAATGACTGGCAATTGACTTATGATTTCAGAGCCTTTGTAGATTACAGCTCGCACTATAGGCAAGAAAACAATGCTGTAGAAATCAAATACAAAATCGATACTATCGATCAGGGCACCTATTTTGGTGAACGAGATCTTGAAAAGGTGCAGGTGGGAACTTTTGTTTATCAGGATAACACTATCTCAGATCAATTGAGAATACTTGATGGACTGGGTAGAATGACCGGTGGATTGAGATTGCCTTTTTATGGTACACCCAATGGAGACAATCCAAAAATAGGTGATATTCGTTGTTTTGAGCAAGGCGATTTTTTCTTTAATTTCAAACCTATTTTTAATCAAATTAAATGCGATTCAGTATGGATTGATACAGGTACATCAGTACAGGACATCGATAAAGAAAACAACTTAGTAATATACCCCAATCCGTCATCCGGTGATTTTTATTTATACCAGGCAACAGAAAACCTTTTCTACCAAATCATTGACAATAAAGGAAAGCTAGTAGATGAGGGAAGAGTTGTAAACTCTACTATTCCACAGCAAACAGCAGGACATTATCTCTTCAAACTTTGGAGAGATGGAAGCAAACAAACTTTTCAATTAATCTCAATAAAAGAATAAAACAATGAAAACCTACACCAATCTCAAAATAACCCTGACATTAATTCTCTTTATGATTTGCTCAATCTCCGGTTATATGGTGGGTCAAACTTCAACCGGGTCAGACGAAATCAGAGAGAATGAAAAAGCAACCTATTTTAAGTACGTCTCCCCTAATAATACATGGACAACAGTAGGTTTTTCAATTATTGATGGTAAATATAGTTCATTTAGATATCGCTTTGGGCCGGATAGTATAGCCTTTGAAGATCAATGGTATTTTTATCTACAGGGTTCAGGCACTGAGACTGGAGACAATTGGAGTAACATTGGTTTATTTAGGGAAATAAATGGTGTTGTGTATGGAATTGAAAATGATGAAGAACATGTTTTTATGGATTTTAATCTCGAAGTCGGGGATCAAATTACTATCCCAATGTTGAGTTTTGATAATTCCTTTGATTATAATGTCCTTGAAGTGGATTCCATTGAGCTTTTAGATGGAAGTTTAAGAAAACGCTTGCTCTTGGAATGCAGTGAAATTGAAGAGATTAGTGTTTATTTTGTGGAAGGATTAGGTTCCCTGAGTTCATACTTGGGCTTTGTTGCCTGCTTTTTTGATCTTGAAAGTAAATTGTTGTGTTTTTACCAAAATGGGGAGATAATATATTTAGACGAGAATTATGATGAATGCTGGATAACTACCTCGGTTACCGACATCCATTCCCAAGGCATCAACATATACCCCAATCCGACAACTGACTTCCTCACAATAGAGTTTGATGATGCTCCTGTTCAGGAAATTGCCTTTAAAGCATATGATTACACCGGAAAACTGATCAGGAACTTCCACCATTCGGGTTTTCAGTCTCATTATCGCATAGAGGTATCAGACTTCTCTCCCGGGTTTTATTATCTGAGTTGGGAACTGGATGGCAGGCCTTTTGTGTATCATTTTGTGGTCGCAGAATGAGGGCTTAGGGCATGAAGTAAATTTCATTGATTCA
>RECS01000068.1 GCA_007693915.1 Saprospirales bacterium
TAGAGCACTTCCATGGTAAGGAAGGGGTCGGGGGTTCAAATCCCTTCATTGGCTCTTGTTTTATACTGTAAACTATTAATTTATTTATAAATCTGCTTAAAAATTTAAACTGATGGCAAAGGAAACGTTTGAAAGATTAAAACCCCACTTGAATGTGGGTACTATTGGACACGTCGATCACGGTAAAACTACACTTACTGCTGCGATCACTAACGTGTTAGCCACTGACGGACTAGCGAAAAAGATGGATTATGATGCTATCGATGCTGCTCCTGAAGAAAAAGAAAGAGGTATTACTATTAATACAGCTCATGTTGAATATGAAACAGCAAATAGACACTATGCACACGTAGATTGTCCAGGTCACGCCGATTATGTAAAAAACATGGTAACGGGTGCAGCTCAAATGGACGGTGCTATTTTGGTTGTTGCTGCAACTGATGGTCCTATGCCTCAAACAAGAGAACATATCCTTCTAGCAAGACAGGTGGGTGTTCCAAATATTGTGGTATTCCTTAATAAGGTTGACTTGGTTGACGATGAGGAAATGCTGGAATTGGTTGAGATGGAAGTTAGAGAACTGCTTAGTCAATACGAATTTGATGGCGATAACATCAGTATCATTCCCGGTTCTGCCCTTAAGGCTCTAGAAGGAGATGCGGATGCTGTAGGTCAAATTAAAAAACTTATGGAGGCTGTTGACAACGACATTCCACAGCCTGAGCGTTTGGTGGATCAGCCATTCCTTATGCCGGTTGAGGATGTTTTCTCTATTACTGGTCGTGGAACTGTTGCTACTGGTAGAATAGAAAGAGGTGTTATCAAAGTAGGTGAAGGTGTTGAGATTATCGGTATGATGGCAGAAGGTGCTAAGCCACTTACTTCTACCATTACAGGTGTTGAGATGTTTAGAAAGCTTTTAGACAGAGGTGAAGCTGGGGATAATGCCGGTCTACTTTTGAGAGGTATAGACAAAAAGGACATCCATAGAGGTATGGTCATCTGTGCTCCCGGTTCAGTTAAGCCGCACCGTAAATTTAAGTGTGAGGTTTATGTATTGAGTAAAGAAGAAGGTGGAAGACATACACCATTTATGAAAGGTTATAGACCTCAGTTCTACTTCCGTACTACAGATGTAACTGGTGATGTAATGCTTCCAGATGGTGTTGAGATGGTAATGCCTGGTGATAATGTAACATTAACGGTGAATTTAATTAATACGATTGCAATGGAGAAAGGTCTTCGTTTTGCGATCAGAGAAGGTGGTAGAACCGTTGGTGCCGGACAGGTTACTGAAATTCTTGAATAAATTTATGCTTTTAATTGAATAAAGCAGATAAATTGATAGTTTTATGGAAGTTTAGTACCCCAAATTCGGGGTACTAAATTTTCCTTTTCAATATGATTCGTTTTATTCAAAAAAGGTTAATATAACTACGGGCATAGCTCAACTGGTAGAGCGACGGTCTCCAAAACCGTAGGCTGAGGGTTCAAGTCCTTCTGCCCGTGCAAATTAAAATCCATAATTATGAACATATTTGTTCAACACATTAAAGAGAGTTACAATGAGCTGGTAAATAAGGTGACCTGGCCTACTTGGCCAAATCTTTTAGAAACCACCAGAGTAGTTATTGTTGGTTCAATCATTATTACACTTATCGTTTTTGTAATGGATTTTGTTTGGAATCAGTTGTTACAAGGAATATACAACCTTTAATCAATTAGATAAGCATTAGAAATGTCCGAAGAAAAACGTTGGTATTCCTTAAGGGTAATTAGTGGTAAAGAACGAAAGATCAAAGAGCGAATTGAACTGGAGGTTAAACGCTCTGGTTGGGAAGATGTAGTTACTCAGGTTCTTGTACCTACTGAAAAAGTATATAAAATCCGAGGTGGAAAAAAGATTGTGCAGGAAAGGAATATTTTGCCTGGATATATATTAGTTCAAGCTATTAGTAAGCATTTTACAGGAGAAATGATTCAGGCAATTGCTAATATACCAAATGTAATTCATTTTCTGGGTAGGAATAATCCGATTCCAATGAATGAAAACGAAGCCAACCGAATGCTTGGTAAGGTTGATGAGTCACAGGATATTGGAGAGGCTTTGATTGAACCTTATATTGTTGGGGAGACTGTTAAAATTACTGACGGTCCATTCAATAATTTTATCGGTGATATTTTAGAAGTGTATGAAGACAAAAAGAAACTGAAAGTATCTGTTAAAATATTCGGTCGACCAACTGAGGTAGAACTGAATTATATACAAGTCGAAAAACAAAATTAATTTTATAATCAATCGGAAAGGTTGCTTCTTCTCCAAATGCTTCCCAATCTCTCCGATGTAAACAGTATTTAAAAAATGGCTAAGGAAGTCGAAACGTTTATTAAATTACAAGTTAGAGGAGGTGCAGCTAATCCGGCTCCTCCTGTTGGTCCTGCCTTAGGTGCCAAAGGGGTTAACATCATGGAATTTTGTAAAAGATTCAATGCTCAAACTCAGGAAAGCCAAGGAAAACTTTGTCCGGTCGTGATTACCGTATATAAAGATAAATCATTTGATTTCGTTATCAAAACACCCCCGGCTGCTGCACAATTACTTGAAGCTGCTAAATTGAAGGGTGGTTCTTCCGAACCCAATAGAGATAAAGTGGGCAGTGTTACATGGGACCAAATTAAGGTTATAGCTGAAAATAAAATGCCTGATCTTAATGCAATGACAATTGAGTCCGGTATGAAAATGGTAGCAGGTACAGCTAGAAGTATGGGAATCACTGTTAGTGGAACTCCACCTTGGGACCAAGCTGAGGCTTAATTAAAATTTATTAACCGAGGGAGCAAATGTTTATTTGTGTCTGACCTCTAAATTTTTTATAATGGCAAAAATATCAAAGAAGAGAAAGGCTGTAAATGCCTTAGTAGATTCTTCCAAACTTCACAATTTAAACGAAGCGGTTGAACTTGTAAAAAAAGTTAATACCACTAAATTCAACGCTTCTGTTGATGTACACGTCAACCTTGGTGTAGATCCTCGTAAAGCTGATCAAGCAATAAGAGGTACTGTTACACTACCCAATGGTACCGGTAAATCCAAAACTGTTTTGGTATTCTGTACACCAGATAAAGAGCAAGAAGCTAAGGACGCAGGTGCTGATCATGTAGGCTTAGATGAACTTGTTCAGAAAGTGCAGGGTGGTTGGACGGACTTCGATGTTGTAATTGCTATGCCCGGTGTAATGGGTGTTGTTGGTAGATTAGGACGAGTTTTGGGACCTCGTGGTTTGATGCCAAATCCCAAAACAGGTACTGTTACCAATGATGTAGCTGCAGCAGTAGGAGATGTGAAAAAGGGTAAAATTTCCTTTAGGGTTGATAAGTATGGTATCATTCATTCTACGATTGGAAGAGTTGAGTTCTCTGAAGATAAACTCGTAGAAAATGCCAATGAGTTTCTTCAAACTTTATTGAAAATGAAACCAGCCTCCTCTAAAGGAACTTATATGAAAAGTATTACTATGGCCTCTACGATGAGTCCCGGTATTAAAATTGATCCCAAGAGTATTAAGTAAACTTCAACTTTAAAAGCTAGTACAAATGAAAAAAGAGAAAAAAGTAGAGGTTGTTGAACTTCTTAAAGATAAATTTGCAAATACGCCCTTTTTCTACATAACTGATGCCTCGAAGCTTACAGTAAAAGAGGTGAATCAATTCAGAACAATGTGTTTTGAGAAAGGTATAGAAATGAAGGTAGTTAAAAATACCCTTGCTAAGATTGCAATGGAAAGCTTGGATAATGGAGATATGTACGCTCCGCTATTTGATGCGCTAAAAGGACCTACTGCCATTTTGTTTACAGATACTGCTAATGCCCCTGGAAAAATTTTGAGGGAATTTAGAAAGACGAGTGACCGCCCAATTTTAAAAGCTGCCTATATAGAAGAGAGTATTTATGTAGGTGACGAACAGATTGAAGCGTTGGCAGATCTGAAATCGAAAGAAGATTTATTAGGTGATGTTATACTATTATTACAGTCACCAATTAAGAATGTGATAGGGGCATTGCAATCCGGTGGGAATAAATTATCTGGATTGTTGAAAGCTTTAGAAGAGCGTCCCGCATAATTAATTATTAGAATTAGGCTTCCAAGTGTTAACGACACTCAAAAATATATTTTTTGAACAAAATTAAAACAAATTGATATGGCTGATTTAAAAGGAATCGCAGAACAACTTGTCAATCTTACCGTAAAAGAGGTAAATGAGTTGGCAGAAATCATGAAAGAGGAATACGGTATAGAGCCAGCTGCTGCTGCAGTTGCTGTTGCTGCCGGTCCCGGGGGAGGTGGTGGCGAAGCTGCTGCTGAAAAAACTGAGTTTGATGTTATTTTAACAAGCGCTGGTGCTGCCAAACTTAAAGTAGTTAAAGAGGTTAAAAACCTATTGGGTGTTGGTCTTAAAGATGCTAAAGATCTTGTTGATGGTGCTCCTTCTCCAATAAAAGAAGGTGTTCCTAAAGAAGAGGCTGAGCAAATTAAAGCTGCTCTCGAAGAGGTTGGTGCATCTGTTGAATTGAAATAAGCGGAGGTGATACTTTGACGGTTGATCTCCGATTATAGTAATATACTGGTCGAGCCTGCGCATGAATATGCGCAGGCTATACTGGTTTGTTGTATAGGGGTTAATATACCCTTGTTTAAATATTATCCGCTAATAAATCTTTTCTCATAATGGCATCTACAGCATCTGTAATAAAAAATGATAATAACAGGGTGAATTTTGGTAAAACAATTCTCCTTAACGAATATCCTGATTTCCTTGAAATTCAATTACAATCTTTCAAGGAATTTTTTCAATTGGACACAACACCTGAAAATCGTATAAATGAAGGACTCTATAGAGTTTTTCAAGAAAATTTTCCCATTACTGACGCTAGGAATATTTTCGTCTTAGAATTTTTAGACTACTTTATTGATCCTCCTCGCTACAGTATAGATGAATGTAAGCAAAGGGGCTTGACATACAGTGTTCCTTTAAAAGCGAAACTGAGATTGTCTTGTAATGATGAAGAACACATTGATTTTCAAACCATCGTCCAAGATGTATTCCTTGGGAATATTCCCTATATAACACCTAAGGGTACATTTGTAATCAATGGTGCTGAACGAGTAATTGTTTCTCAATTACACAGATCACCGGGTGTATTTTTCTCACAGAGTTTTCACCCCAATGGAACTAAAATTTATTCCGCTAGAGTGATACCTTTTAAGGGTGCGTGGATGGAATTTGCGACCGATATAAATATGGTCATGTATGCCTACATTGACCGAAAAAAGAAGTTTCCTGTAACCACTTTATTGAGATCTATTGGCTTTGATTCTGATAAAGAGATTCTTACTATTTTCGGCCTTGCTGAGGAGATAAAATCGAATAAAACAGCATTAAAAAAAGCTATAGGTCGTAAACTTGCAGCCCGTGTATTAAGAAAGTGGACTGAAGATTTTGTAGATGAGGATACTGGTGAAGTGGTTACTATTGAAAGAAATGAAATCATTCTTGAGAGGGATATGATCCTTGATGCAGATAATATAAATCTTATCATTGAAGCCGATACGGAGACTATCATTCTGCAAAAGGAAGATATTGAGGAGGATTACTCTATTATATATAATACCCTTCAGAAAGATCCTTCAAGTTCTGAGATAGAAGCAGTTCAACATATTTACCGTCAACTGAGAGGAACTGATCCACCAGATGAGGAAACAGCAAGAGGTATTATCGATAAGCTTTTCTTCTCAGACAGGAGGTATAATCTTGGTGAGGTTGGACGTTATAAAATAAACCGTAAGCTATCACTTGATATTGATCCTGAGGTTCAAGTATTGACGAAGGAAGATATTATTGAGATCGTTCAATATTTGATACAGTTGATCAACCAAAAGGCTGAGTTAGATGATATTGATCATTTAAGTAATCGTAGGGTAAGAACTGTAGGTGAACAGCTTTATGCTCAGTTCGGTGTTGGTTTGGCCAGAATGGCAAGGACTATTAGAGAACGTATGAATGTAAGGGATAACGAGGTGTTTACACCGGTTGACCTGATCAATGCGAGAACGATGTCATCCGTGATAAATTCTTTCTTTGGTACATCACAGCTTTCCCAGTTTTTGGATCAGACGAACCCTTTGTCTGAAATTACGCACAAAAGAAGAATTTCTGCACTTGGACCCGGTGGTCTGAGTAGAGAAAGAGCAGGTTTTGAGGTGAGGGATGTTCACTATTCGCATTACGGAAGATTGTGCACTATTGAAACCCCGGAAGGACCTAATATTGGTCTTATTTCTACCTTGTGTGTTCACTCGAAGGTAAACAAGATGGGTTTCCTTGAAACACCATACCGAAAGGTTAATAAAGGTAAAGTGGATATGTCTGGTGAAATTTCCTATCTATCTGCAGAGGGAGAAGATTATCTAAAAATTGCTCAAGCGAACTCATTGATTGATGAAAAAGGCGCATTCCTTACCGATCGAATAAAATGTCGTGAACACGGTGAATTCCCGGTATTGACTCCAGAAGAGATTGAATATATGGATGTTGCGCCCAATCAGATTGTGGGTGTGAGTGCATCCTTAATTCCGTTCCTAGAAAATGATGATGCGAACCGTGCCTTAATGGGATCAAACATGCAGCGTCAGTCCGTACCATTATTAAGGCCGTCTTCTCCTATAGTGGGAACAGGGCTTGAGGCCAAGGTAGCAAGAGATTCCAGAATGCTTATTAATGCCGAAGGTGATGGAGTAGTGGAATATGTGGATGCCGAAAAAATTGTGATTAAATACGATAGAACTGAAGAGGATCAGCTGGTTTCTTTTGAAGATAATATTACCACCTACAAGCTGACTAAATTCTTAAGAACTAACCAAGGGACTTGTATCAATCTGAAACCTATTGTCAAAAAGGGAGAGAGGGTGAGCAAAGGTAAAATCCTTTGTGATGGTTATGCAACTTCTAAAGGAGAATTGGCGCTTGGTCAAAACCTTAAAGTTGCTTTCATGCCTTGGAAAGGATATAACTTTGAGGATGCAATTGTGCTTTCTGAACGTGTGGTCAAGGAAGATATTTATACCTCACTTCACATTGAGCATTTTGAACTTGATGTTAGAGATACCAAATTAGGAGAGGAAGAGTTGACTAATGATATTCCTAATGTAAGTGAGGATGCGACTAAAGATCTGGATGAAAATGGTATCATCCGAATAGGTGCCTGGATCAATGAAGGGGACATCATCATAGGTAAAATTACTCCTAAAGGTGAAACAGATCCGACTCCTGAAGAGAAACTACTTCGTGCGATATTTGGTGATAAAGCCGGTGATGTCAAGGATGCTTCATTAAAAGCGCCTCCATCCACTCAAGGTGTCGTTATTGATAAACAGTTATTTAGTCGCGCTAAAAAGGACAAGTCTCAGAAAGACAAAGAAAAAGGGCTTCTGAAAAATCTTGATGATGGGCATGCAGTCGCATTGAATGAATTGAAAACCATTCTGATAGATAAACTCCTAACCATACTGAAAGGAAAAGTTTCTGAAGGTGTCAAAACCATTTATGGAGAAGAATTGATATCAAAGGGAACTAAGTTTTCTCAGAAAATATTTAATGAGATTGACTTTACTCAAGTAGATTATTCTTCATGGACTAAAGATGAAAATAATAACTCCTTGATTGCACGATTACTTCACAACTACAACATTAAGGTAAATGAAGAGATCGGACGCTACAAGAGAGAGAAATTCAACATTAGTATAGGTGACGAACTCCCCGCCGGGGTGTTAAAGCTGGCTAAAGTTTATATGGCTAAAAAGCGAAAACTGAAGGTTGGTGATAAGCTGGCAGGTCGTCATGGAAATAAGGGTATCGTTTCTAGGATCGTAAGGGTAGAGGATATGCCTTTCCTTGAAGATGGAACGCCGGTTGATATTGTACTAAATCCACTTGGTGTACCATCAAGGATGAACATTGGTCAGATATTTGAAACTGTTTTGGGTTGGGCCGGTGAAAAGTTGGGTGTGAAATTTGCTACTCCTATTTTTGATGGTGCTACTGTTGATGAAATTGCTGATTATGTGCAAAAAGCAGGCTTACCCGAACTTGGACAAACCTATTTATATGACGGTGAGACTGGTGATCGATTCCATCAAAGAGCAACCGTTGGGATCATTTACATGTTGAAGTTATCACACATGATTGATGATAAGATGCACGCCAGATCTATTGGTCCATACTCTCTGATTACTCAGCAACCCCTCGGTGGTAAAGCACAGTTTGGTGGTCAGCGTTTCGGAGAAATGGAAGTTTGGGCTTTAGAAGCTTTTGGTGCTGCCAATATCCTTCAGGAATTATTGACGATTAAGTCTGATGATATCCAAGGTAGAGCTAAGGCTTATGAAGCTATTGTGAAAGGTAATAATTTACCCGAAGCTAATATCCCCGAATCTTTTAATGTTCTTATACATGAACTTAGAGGATTGGCGTTAGATGTTACATTCGAGTAATCATAGTACTTTTCTTACCTTTTTCTAAAAATTAAAAATATTAAAATGGCTAATTTAAAAAATCAGAATCTGACGACTAATACTTCATTCAATTCTATAGCTATTAGTCTAAGTTCACCGGATGATATTCTTGAGAGGTCTTACGGTGAAGTATTGAAGCCGGAAACCATAAATTATCGCTCCTATAAGCCCGAAAGAGATGGTCTTTTTTGTGAGCGTATTTTCGGTCCCGTTAAGGATTTTGAGTGTGCTTGTGGAAAGTATAAGCGTATCAGATATAAAGGTATAGTTTGTGACAGATGTGGGGTGGAAGTTACTGAGAAAAAAGTGAGAAGGGAGAGAATGGGACACATTAAGTTAGTTGTTCCCGTTGTACACATCTGGTTTTTCAAATCTCTCCCCAATAAGATCGGTTACTTGCTTGGATTGTCTTCCAAAAAACTTGAGTCTATCATCTACTATGAACGTTTTGTTGTCATTCAGGCAGGTGTAAAGGAACAGGAGGGAGTTTTTAAAATGGATCTTTTGGCAGAGGAAGAATATATGGAGGTACTGGAGACTCTTCCTAAAGAAAACCAATCCCTAGATGATGAACATCCTGATAAGTTTATCGCTAAAATGGGTGCAGAGGCAGTTTGTGACCTGCTGGAAAGATTAGAACTTGAATCTCTTAGTTATGAATTGCGTCACCAAGCTGCAACTGAGACGTCTCAACAAAGAAAATCAGAGGCCCTAAAGAGATTGCGTGTTGTTGAGGCATTTAGAGATGGACAATTGAGAATGGAAAACAAACCTGAATGGTCTGTTATCAAATACCTTCCCGTAACTCCCCCAGAACTAAGACCACTTGTTCCTCTGGATGGTGGGCGATTTGCAAGTTCAGATTTAAATGATCTATACAGAAGGGTTATTATCCGAAATAATCGTCTGAAAAGATTGATGGAAATTAAAGCACCTGAGGTTATCCTTAGAAATGAGAAAAGGATGTTACAGGAGGCTGTAGATTCGCTATTCGACAACTCCAGAAAATCTAATGCCGTAAAAGCAGAAGGTGGAAGAGCGTTGAAATCCCTTAGTGATGTTCTTAAAGGTAAGCAAGGGCGTTTTCGTCAGAACCTTTTAGGAAAAAGGGTGGATTACTCCGGTCGTTCTGTGATCGTAGTAGGGCCTACTTTAAAACTACATGAGTGTGGTCTTCCAAAAGGAATGGCGAGTGAGCTGTTTAAGCCCTTTATCATTAGAAAATTAATCGAAAGAGGAATTGTAAAAACAGTAAAATCTGCTAAAAAATTAGTCGATCGCAAAGATCCTGTGATTTGGGAAATTCTTGAAAATATTCTTAAAGGTCACCCTATCTTATTAAACAGGGCACCTACTTTGCACCGTCTATCAATTCAGGCATTCCAGCCGCAATTGATAGAAGGGAAAGCCATACAGTTACATCCATTAGTGTGTGGTGCATTTAATGCCGATTTTGACGGTGACCAGATGGCTGTTCACGTACCTCTTAGCCATGCTGCAATATTGGAAGCACAAGTGCTACTTTTGTCAGCTCATAACATGTTGAACCCTCAGGATGGATCTCCGGTAACACTGCCATCTCAAGATATGGTTCTGGGACTGTATTACCTGACTAAAGCCAAAAAAGGAACCAAAGAAATTTCAGTACTTGGAGAAGGTGCTAAGTTTTATTCTCCAGAAGAAGCAAGAATAGCTTACAATGAAGGGAGAGTTGAGTTGCATGCTTCTGTAACGGTAAGAGTACCTGTTGAAGATGCGGAAGGCAACATAGTGGAAAAAAGAACAGAAACTACTATAGGGAGGATTATTTTTAATGAAGCCATTCCGGCAGGTATTCCCTATGTCAATGAATTATTGACTAAGAAAAACCTGAAGAAAGTCATCGCAGATATCATTAACCGTACTGGGTTTAATGAAACAGCTGCTTTCCTTGATAAAATTAAGGATATGGGTTTCTATTGGTCCTTTAAGGGTGGATTATCTTTTAACCTGGGGGATCTGATTGAGCCTACCGTTAAAGAAAATGTCCTACAAGAGGCCCAATCTGAAGTGGATGAAGTTTGGGATAATTACAATATGGGTCTTATCACCAACAATGAGCGATATAATCAAATTATTGATAAGTGGACATTTGCCGATAATACCATTACGGATAATCTGATGAACGAATTGGCGGACCACAAGCAAGGGTTTAATTCTGTTTATATGATGCTTCATTCAGGAGCTCGTGGTAGTAAACAACAGATTAAGCAGTTATGTGGACTTAGGGGGTTGATGGCTAAACCCAGAAAATCCGGTGATACAGGAGGTGCGATTATTGAGAACCCTATTCTTTCTAATTTCGTAAACGGACTTTCAGTTCTTGAGTACTTTATTTCGACTCACGGTGCTAGAAAAGGTCTTGCAGATACTGCCTTAAAAACTGCAGATGCAGGTTATTTGACCAGAAGGTTAGTTGATGTATCTCAAGATGTTGTAATCCTTGAAGAGGATTGCCATACACTTAGAGGAATCGAGATGACTGCTTTAAGAGATAAAGATAAAATAATTGAACCGCTTTCAAATAGAATCGTTGGTCGTTTCTCATTGAATAATGTACTACATCCCGATACGGATGATATTATTGTTGGGGAGGGTGAATATATAACAGAGAAGATTGCCAAAGAAATTGACAAGATCGGAATAGAATCTGTGAATATCAGATCTGTCTTGACTTGTGAAACTAAAAGGGGTGTTTGTACAAAATGTTATGGGAAGAACCTGGCAAATGGCAGGGTCGCTGAAAAAGGAGATGCGGTTGGAATTATTGCGGCTCAAAGTATTGGTGAGCCTGGTACTCAGCTGACATTAAGAACCTTCCACGTTGGTGGGGTGGCTTCTGTATCTCAGCAAGAGTCTGAATTAACTGCTAAGCAAACAGGTACCATTGTTTTTGATAACCTTCGTGTTACTGACGATGCAGATTCTGATCACTCAGTAATCTTGTCTCGTTCAGGTGAAATCAAAATTATTGATCCTGAAACCGATAAAGTCTTATCCTCAAGCTATGCACCTTATGGCTCTACTCTTTATGTAAAAGAGGGGCAGAAAGTGCCAAGAGGTGAAAGGTTGTGTTCCTGGGATCCATTTAATAGTGTTATTATTTCTGAGTTCTCTGGTATAATTGGATTTTCTTCTATTGAGGAGAATGTTACTTTTCGCACAGAAAAGGATGATCAAACAGGATATGCAGAAAAAGTAATTATTGAGTCGAAGAATAAGAGAAAAATACCAGAAATTAAAATTCTATCTCCAGATGGAGAAGTTTTGAAAAACTATAACTTACCTGTTGGTGCCTATCTTTCAGTAAATGAAGGCCAAGAGATTTCAGCAGGTGAAAAGTTGGCAAAAATTCCTAGAAAATTGGGTGCGATTCAGGATATTACCGGTGGTTTACCCAGGGTTACTGAATTATTTGAGGCTAGAAATCCTTCCAATCCTGCTGTGGTTTCTGAAATAGATGGAATAGTAAGCTTTGGGAAAATAAAGAGAGGTAATAGAGAAGTCTTCGTAGAAGACGAGAGAACAAGTCAGAAAAGAAAGTACCTGATTGGTCTATCAAAGCATATACTTGTTCAGGAAGGTGACTTTGTAAGAGCCGGTATGCAATTGTCCGAAGGTTCAATATCTGCTGTGGATATCCTTGCTATAAAAGGTCCCTACGCGGTACAGTCCTATTTGGTCAATGAAGTTCAGGAGGTTTACCGTTCACAAGGTATTGCTATCAATGATAAGCACATTGAAGTTATCGTAAGGCAAATGATGAGAAGGGTGCAAATCGAAGACCCGGGTGACACTACTTTCTTAGAAGGTGAAGCTGTTGAGAAGTATGATTTTCTAGAACAAAATGATTGGATTTTTGACAAGAAGGTAATTGTAGATTCCGGTGATAGCCAGAATTTAAAACCCGGACAAATTGTAAGTCTTAGGCAATTAAGAGAAGAAAATTCTCTCCTAAAGCGTCAAGATCTTAAACTGGTAGAATATAAAGATGCCATTCCCGCAACCTCCAGTGCAATACTTCAGGGGATAACCAAATCTTCATTGGGTACTGAGTCATGGATTTCAGCAGCTTCTTTCCAGGAGACAACTAAGGTGCTTAGTACTGCAGCTATGTCAGCGAAGAAAGATATACTGAATGGTTTGAAGGAGAATGTTATCGTTGGTAAAAAGATACCGGCAGGAACAGGTATGAGGATGTTTAATGATATTCTCGTATTGCCAAAAGAATTATCTTCTAAAGCTGATAATTAATTTTACCGAAACTTAAAAAATGGAAAGAGGGCAGTTGCATATGTAGCTGCCCTCTTTTTTATGACATTTATCTGACAGCCTTTTTTTTATAAAGTTATCCATTCTATTTTCAGTAGTATGCCATGCTATTTTCTCAGTTTACCTTTGTGTCATAATTATGAAAATAGCTTTTTATATAACTGTAGTTTTTTCTTTAGTTCATCTTGGTCTAGTTGCACAAACCTTGACTTTTGTAGATCAGGAGTCTGAACAACCAGTGAATCAAGTTTTTGTTGAACTTAGAAGTCTGATTGCAGATGACGTTTATTTCTTGGTGTCTGATCAGGATGGAAGTATTGAGATTCCTTCAATTCAAGGTTCTTTTATATTGTCTGCAAGTCATATGAATTACAGTTATTTTGCAGATACCATTTCGCTTGCCGAAACGATTGTTTTCCTAAATCCTTCAGACCACAGTTTTAGCGAAGTTGTTGTGACAGGTCAATATCAACCACAATCTGCAACGAAGTCGGTATATGTAGTAAGGTCTATTGATAATGAAGAACTCAATTTATTTGCTGCGAGAGATATTAATGATGTCCTGCTGCATCAATTAAACTTCAGGTCGTTCTACGATATACGACAAGGTAAACAATCCTTTAGTCTTCAGGGTGTATCCGGTAATAACTTGTTAGTTTTACTCGATGGAATACCTATCAATGGCAGAACAAGTGATGATTTTGATTTCTCACATATTCCGATTAACCAGATTGATAAAATTGAAATTGTAGAGGGTCCAATGTCCGTTTTATACGGAAGTAATGCAATGGCTGGTGTGGTAAATATTATTACTAAAAACAACTATGGAAGAGGCTTGGCATTAGGGGCTTCAATTCATGAGGAGACTGTTGGAAAAAATTACGGGTGGAGTAGTGGAATTCACAATTTTTCTTTAAATACTTCATATGGTCTCCAGTCTATACCTATCCAGTTTTCAGGGGGCTTTTCACGTAACCTATTCCAAGGTCATAGAGGAGGGCTTACTAAAAGAGCCATGCTATGGAAGCCAAAGGAAGCTTTACAGGCCAATGTAGGTGTTCATTATCGCCCCAATTTATGGAATTTGAGGTTTAGACTTGATTTTCTCGATGAAATTATTGATGCTCCCGGGGAACCTGTTGGTATTGTTCGACCTGTAGCCTTAGATGATAGATGGCATACCCAAAGATTCTTGTACCAGTTTCATGCCGGTAGAAGTATCGAGAACTTTGGAAGGTTAGAGTCCACTTTTGCGTTGACGGATTACAGTCGAGAGAAGACGCAAATGGCTGTTAATATTAATAATGGCACCTCTCAACCCTCAATGGCCGAAGGTGCTTTTGATTTTACTTCTTTAACTAGTTTTCAGAATAGATCTGTATTGAATTTTTTAGCTAGCGATAGATTTAGAACTCAATTTGGTTATGGGTTGGAATTTGAAAAAATTGAAGGGGGACGATTGGTTGATGAAAAGTCTCGTTCTGTTTACGAACTTGCCATTTTTGGAAGTTTTGAATATGAACTTACTTCCCAATTTGTAATAAGACCGGGTATCAGGTATACCCATAACCAATTACATCCCTCACCAATTATTCCATCACTGAATGTAAAGTACCATGGTCTAACCGGATTAGATGTTAGATTTGCTTATGGCAGGGGATATCGCGCTCCTTCCTTAAGGGAAATGTATTTTGAATTTTTTGACTCCAATCACAGGGTTATTGGTAATGAAAATCTAATGGCTGAAAAAGGTCATCACTTTAGTTTAAACCTGACTTCATTTACCGATAGAATATTAATTAACCGAATCAATTGGTCCTTAGACCTATTTTATAATTACATATATGATCAAATAACTTATGGACGTTCAATTCAAAATCCCCTTAATACTACCTTGATCAACCAAAGCCTTTTTGAATCAGTTGGTTTTAGGGTTGGATTGGATTACGAATACAATGGGTTTAGTTTTAGGCCCTCTGTAAGTTATACCGGTAGAAAAAATGTTTTGAGTGATGAGTCGGATAATCCCGGGTTTCTATATTCGCCTGAAGCGGGCTTGAACATCAGATATGCACCTGCCTCCTCTCCATGGAACTTTGCATTGAATTATACCTTTTACGGAGAGCAACCGGTTTATGCAGCTGATATTGAAGATATTTCACAAGAATTACAGTTGTCTTCAATCGATGCTTACCATTGGATGGATGCCAATATTTCCAGATCGTTTAATAAGCGTTTTCAGGCTATACTTGGAGTCCGGAATATTCTGGATGTTACTGATATAAATAGTACCCCTGCATTAGGAAGCATTCATCCTTCAGGTGATCGTGAGTATGTGTCCTATGGCAGATCCTTCTTCTTAAAATTAAATTTTTCTTTAAAATAATTAAAAATATGATGTTTAGAAATTTATTTGTACTGGTCATTATGGCCTTAGTTTTTACAGCTTGCAGTGACGATGATGATGGTAATGGAGTAAATCTCGATCCTGTCGTTATGGACGTTGAGGTTGGTGGACCAACCGAACCTTTTAGTGTTTATGTTAATCTAGAGGATTCTAAACAAACTAAAGTTGCTCGAGACTCATGGGATTTAGGGTTTTATTCCGGGGAATCAGGCTATAGAGTGGTCATAAATCCCGGTGCTTTTATGATGGCACAACCCACTGAAAAAAATGATATTACTTCAGTTGGACCGCAAGACACTGTGGATATGATCAATCAGATGGATCAATTCGCCATTTTTAATGCCGTTCTTGAGAATCCCAGACCAGACTGGTTGCCGGAATCTTTAAATTGGATCGACAACTCTAATGGAGACCTCAATCAAACTGCAATACAAGCAGTTAGTGAAAATCCGGATCAGAATGTTGTCCATATTGTTAATAGAGGTTGGGGAGTGCAAGATAACCCAAGAGGCTGGATGAAAGTTAAGGTAAATATTGTTGGTAGTAATTATCAATTAAAATTTGCTCCCATTGACTCTGAAGAATTTGAGACAGTGGAAATACCAAAGCGAAGTGGTTATAATTTTAACTTTTTTAACTTCGACACAGGTATTGTCGAAGTTGAGCCTCCAAAAGATGAATGGCAACTTGCATTTAGCTCTGGATTGGTGCTATTTCGTTTTGCAGGGGTATTGGTTCCATATGCCTTTAGAGATTACGTCTTTCATAACCGATATGGGGTGGAAATTGCAGAGGTTTTATTTGAAGATGAGGATGTTGATATCCTAGAAGAGTATAATTCCTTCGGGGCAGGAGATTTAGCGGAAGTAGAATACCAAACCGATATAAATACTATAGGTTCAGGGTGGAGAACAATTGGTAATCCTCAATTCGGAGGTGAAACAGCCGTTCGATCGGATCGTTTTTATGTAGTCAAAACAGCTGATAATGTTTATTATAAGTTGATTTTTGTCGGTTTGTTAAGCGAAACCGGGGAAAGAGGTCATCCTTCAATTTTATTTGAAAGGCTTACCATTTAAAAGTTATTAAAAATAGAATAAACATAGAAGGGAAGTTGGAGTATTCAGCTTCCCTTTTTCTCTTTCTCTCGAAAGGACCTTAAGAGTTCTTCCCCGCTCATTCCGCTGGTCTGGATCATAAGTCTTGCATTTTCGGCTAACTCATGATCAGGGTATAGGAGTAAAAACTCTTGTAGCAGTTGCATTCTTCGTATATTGTCTTCACCCACTTCCCCCCTTTGAAAAGCCTTAAAAAACAACGCATTTGGTGTGATCTCGTGGTCTCCGAACTCATTGACCATCCACCTAATATTTGAATCGCTTCTGGACTCCATCCCCAATGCATTTGCTATTTCAGCTGCCTTAAACAAGTATTTTGGACTCGCTGGATTATTGGGTTTGCTAATAGCATATATTTCAGAAAACAGCATGAATCTATTGGCTGCGACAAGGCTTTCTAATTCACCATCCGGTGTAAAAATAACGCCGAACTCCTCATCAATTATATCCTCTGAATTTTTCATTCTTTCAGGTAGAAAAGCTGCAACTTCATTCCATCTATTATCATAAGGAAATTCCTCTACAAAATTTAAATGGATGAAATTTGAAGTATTTCTATCTCCAAAATCGGTTAGAAATATATCGGCAAAAAGTAATAAATCACCTGCTAGGTTTTCTTGCCCTGAATTTTTGAAATAGTTGATCATCAGTTTTCTGAATTGCTCGCGTAATTGGTTTTGTGCTGTCAGCCTTATTACTTTTATCGCGTTAGTACTGTCAGATTTGAATAGTGTTGGACTTTTTAGTAATTCATCCGCTAAAGAATTGATTTCTTTTCTATTTAGTTCCTCTTTTGAATCTAAAGATAAAGTTGGACTTTTATCTGATTCTTCACTTGTTGACCACCCACAGGAGATCATCAAAGCTGATATGACAATAGTGGTTGTAATCTTAAAGATATTCATTGCTGTTTTGATACTTCTATTTGCCTAAGTTAGTAATTATAAGAAAGATTTAGCCCGCTCTCAGGTTTAATGTAACTGTAAATTTAAGTGGATTATTTAATTTAGACTCAAAATTTGTTTAACACTAACTGAAAAGTGCTTTTTTAGGTTTGCCTTCTTTGGGAGAGTATTCTATTAAATTGTGTTAGATTTTTTACTCTTACACTCTGATGATTTGTTCCTGTAAGTGAATTATTTTTAAATTTAAAAAAAATAATAGCTTTTATTATTTGTTATTGTGAAATTTTTCTTACATTTGTGATGTTATTAGGTACAGATTCTAATTTCAGTCACTTTTAAGAAAGTGCATTATTTAGTTGAGTGTTTTGTAAATTAAGTGGACTGTGTATTTTCACAGTTTTGTTGGTGTGGCCCTGAGGTTTTTTGTTAAGGGTTACGTTTTTTAACTTCGTTAAAGTACTTCCCTCTGTTTCAACCCCTTATTACAGTACTTTTGCTGAATAACAAATTCAGGAATTTATTTTTTTTTTTAATTATTAAAGTTTATTACAAATGAACAAAGGTGTTGTTAAATTTTTCAATGATTCTAAAGGTTTTGGATTCATTCAGATGGAAGGTCAGTCAAATGACATATTCGTCCACGTTTCAGGTCTAATAGATGATATCAGAGACAATGATATTGTTTTATTCGAGATTAAAGATGGTCGTCGTGGTCCAAATGCGGTTAATGTAAAACTCGCAGACTAATTTTTAATGACTGATTCAATTGATTCAGTCTGTTAAAAATTACGGTAAGTAGAATTTTATTAAGCTTCGGCTTCTAAACATACTACAGTACAAAAGAGTGATGAACTAAGTGTTTGTCACTCTTTTTTTATTATCTTGTTAGTTGATGTCTTGGATAGTATTCCTATTAAGTAGCTAGTTGGTCAAAAATTCTTATCTAAATGCTTAATTTGGTTCAACTACTTTTTAAAAGGTAATCCTCAATTACTTTTGGGTAACAATCATGTTCCCATCGAAGTACTCTAGCAGCTATGTCCTCTGCCTTGTCCATAGGGAGGATTTTTACTTTTTTCCTGAATAAAATTTTCCCTTTGTCATATTCAGTGTTAACTAAATGGATGGTAAGGCCAGTTTCTGATTCTCCTGCTTTTGCAACCGCTTTATGGACATTCATTCCGTACATGCCTTTTCCCCCGTATTTTGGAAGTAGGGAGGGATGTATATTGATGATTTTTTCCGGATATTGATCTATAAGTTCTTTCGGTAACAACCGTAAAAAACCGGCTAAAACAATATAGTTGATTTCTTGATTTTTTAATTCCTCAAAGAGTGATGGGCTATTAAGCTGATCGTTTTTTATAACAAGAACAGAAATATCTAATTTTTTCCCCCTTTCAATTACACCGGCCTTAGAGCTATTGGTTACAAAAAGGGTAACTCGAATATTGTCATGTTCGCGAAAGTATTTTGCAATAGACTCGGCATTACTTCCTGATCCTGAGGCAAAAACAGCAATTTTTATCATCTGTAGCTATGATCTGAGCGGTCTGTAAATATTGATGTTCGAAGGATCAAGGCGGGATAAAATTTGATAGACCTGGTTTCGTTCTTCTCTGGAAGCTTTGCTAAAAATCTCAACTATTTCTTGGCCTTTGGCACTCATGAACATTTGGACGATCATGCTATTTGGATAGGCTCTGTGGACATCATCAATACTTCTTAAGGAGTTTAGCATGACTGCGCGACATGCTTCTACATCCTTGTGACAGACATCAAGCCCATTTCTATGATATTCGTAAAATGCTTCTCGGAAAGCGACCACTCTGGGGTTCATCAGGTTTTCAGATATCCAATAGCGATTCCTATTACCGTCCATTGCCCTCCATCCTGAAAATAGTGATGCCTCCGATGGTGGCACCGAATTCACTACGGACTGAACAAATCTGAAATATTCTTCGCCTCCCAATGGAACAAAAGTTTCATAATCCATCCCAATTATAAGGTAGCCGTAAAAAGTAAGTAAGGCAGACAAATTATCGAGATAACTAGTTCGTGTAATTTGGATATTCTGACCTTGCGTAAATGAAAATTTAATATCTCTGTCCAGATAGTTGATGATTGTAGTCTCATAATCCGAGTTGAAAACAGGGCGTGTTGATTGTACAGATAAATCCGCACTGAAAACATTGTTATCCAACTCCTCTGTAATGGTTAATTGGAAGGTTACATTAATTCGCTCCTGTGGTTGATAGTTGAGGTCGGTAAATGCTCTATTTTGAAGAAAATCATTTAATTCACTTTCCATGTTTCGAAAAATTTGAGGATCAGTCGCTTGAATCTGAGGTGTGCTTACTCTTAAGTTTACATTGAACTCTTGAGCTTGTAGTGAATTTTCGAATGGAGATATAATGATAACCAGAATGGCTGATATTTTCAAAAAGAAATTGAACATGGATTAGTTATTTTTTTTGACGATAAAATGCTGGAAGGCAAAAGAGACAATATCTTTTGCAATTTCCACCTTGCTTTTTAACTCAAGTTTTTGAACATTATTTTGTGTAATAAGGCTTACTTTATTGGTATCAACCCCAAAACCTGCCCCTTTGTCATTTAGACTGTTGAGGACTATCAGATCAAAGTTTTTCTTTTTCAGTTTATCTATTGCATTGGCTTCTTCGTCGTCCGTCTCCAAAGCGAAACCAATGTGAATTTGCTCAGGAGTTTTATTTCTACCGAGCCTAGCTGCTATATCGGGGTTTTGAATCAATTCTAGAGAAATCCCTTCAGGCCCGGTTTTTTTTATTTTTTTTTCGCTAGTGCTTTTAAGGCGATAGTCAGAAACTGCAGCGGAAAATACAGCTATATTTGAAGTGGGATGGAGTTCAGCGCATTTATTCATCATTTCTTCCGCCGTTTTTATCGGAAAAAGTAAAATTGATGGATGATCAGGTAATTCTATATTTACAGGACCATGGACAAGCATTACTTCCGCGCCTTGTTCTGCAAATGCTTCTGCCAAAGCAATACCCATTTTTCCACTGCTGTGATTGCTGATGTATCTGACGGGATCAAATTTCTCTTGAGTTGGACCTGCAGTAATTAATACTTTTTGTCCTAAAAGTTTTTTTGAGTGATAAAAAAAATTATCCAGATAAACCAAAATATTTATCGGCTCTGCCAATCTTCCTTCTCCTGAGAGACCACTTGCCAACTCACCTTTTTCTACGTTTATGGTGTGGACACCATCTTCTCTTAATTGTTTCAGATTCCTAAGAGTAGAAGGATGTTTCCACATATCTAGATCCATAGCTGGTGCGATGATAACAGGACATCGTGCAGATAGATAAACAGCCGTGAGAAAGTTATCTGTAATTCCATTCGCCATTTTGGACAATGAATTGGCAGTAGCAGGTGCTATGAGTATCAAATCAGCCCATAATCCCCATTCTACATGGTCGTTCCACTCCTGGTTAGCAGCTAAATCTGTAAGTACCTTATTCTTTGAAAGAGTAGAAAAGGTGAGCGGACTTACGAAAGTTGTCGCACTTTTGGTCATACAGACCCTTACTTCTGCACCTGATCGAATTAATAAACGAGTAAGTAAAGCTGATTTGTAGGCAGCTATGCTACCACAAATTCCAAGGACAATTTTTTTTCCTATTAAATTTTTAGCTAAAATAGCTTCTGAGGACATGGTTTTACGAGAATAATCAGAAAAATTATAGACTATTCTTCGTCTCTTGATTTGTACTCAAGATCTCCGTTCATGTATTCATTCATGGCAATGATTACAGGGTTGGGTAGTTTTTCGTAAAATTTACTGATTTCAACCTGCTCTTTATTTTCCTGAATTTCTTCAATGGTATCAGAAGTGATGGCGAATTCTTCGAGCTTTGAATGCAATTCAGCTTTTAAATCCTGTGAGAGTTGGTTAGCTCTCTTGGTAATTACAGCCAAGGTCTCGTACATATTTTTGTTTCTTGCTACCAATTCCATTAGATCCTTTGGAGCTATATTGGGGTCTATTTCTTGCACTCTTGATTTGATATCACTCATTTGTCAATTCTTTTATTTTTTGTTGAGAAGTTTCCTTAAAACCATTTAATTCACTTAAAAATTCACTATTCGGATGTCTACGTACAAAATTGTTGTAGGCAGTTATGGTTGAAGCATATCTTTCTTCCTGTCGGGCAAGGATGCTGTTTTCTGCTAACTTAAAGTTGGATTTTACAAGTAAGTACCTAACTCTCTCAGCATCTGCTGTCTCAGGGTAATCCTGAAGAAGGTGCTGAAAACTAGCAACAGCAGATTGATAGGCACCCATTCTGAAATACAAATCAGCCTGATAAAATGCCTTGCGTTCTAGTTTGCGTCTCATTTCATCCATTAACTGGTTGCATTCTGCCACACGTTCACTATTGGGATATCTGTTTACAAAGCGTTGAAAGCCATCAATGGCTTTGTAGGTGTATTCCTGATCAAGTCTGAAAGTGGGAGACAGCATATAATTGGAATACGCAGCCTTAAATTCTGCATTTTCCCTAAATTGACTATTGGGAAAAGTATTGGCAAAGTTTTCAAAGTAAAATGCCGAAAGGATATACTCATTCAAATAAAAATGGGAATAAGCATATCGGTAATACAATTCCTCTGCCTGGGCTCTTCCTCTGTAGGTGTTCAATACTAATTCATAAAGTGTTTTAGCACGGGTATAATCACCTGAATCAAAGTACTCGTTTCCTGATTGCAGAATTCTCTCAGGATCACCACTTATACGTATTCTTTCAAATTCACTTCGACAAGAAGAAAGACCGATAAGGGCAATTGCAAATACGATTAAAAAGGAAGAAAAATTCATTTTTTTCATAAGAGCGCAAAAATACAATAATCAAATAAAATAACCAACAATAATGCATGGGTAATTATTTGATGAGGTTTTAAGATTAACAAATGGATATTGCCTTTACATAAGAGCATTCGATATGAAACACACCGGGATGACTGGTAGAACGCTTTATAGGTGTAATTATTTGGAACCTTGGGTAGGATGAAACACACTTACAGACTTTTTTTTAACAGTTGTAATGTTATCTCCCGCTCATCGGTAGTTGGCAGGATTGGAGATGCCCAAATATTTTAAGACATCGGCATTTCTATGATATGGCTGGAAATCTTTAGGTATGAAACTGGGATCTTTTTTAATTAAAGTATTGGTACATTTTTGGATTGAAACGTACACTGGTCCATATTAGACGAAACCAATCAACAACTAAACGACCTGAGAAGGGGATGGGAATAAAACATATTTGGGATACCAATACTGTAATTTACTACCTTCAACAGCAGTTTTCTCCACGGGCTGAAATATTCACATAGACGAAAGCTTGAAGGAATCAGGGCCTACTATTTCAGTGATTACAGAGATTGAGCTTCTTTGCTGGAAAACAGCTACAGATAAGGATTTAGAGGTGCTCCATGCTTTAATAGATGATGTTTTGGTATTTGAGCTTAATAGGGATATAAAACTCAGAACTGCAGAGATACGAAAGGCTTTCAATATTAAACTCCCGGATGCGATTATTGCTGCTACTGCTCTTACTTATGAGTTTTCCTTACTCACCAGGAATGTTAGGGACTTTAAAAATATTAATGGCTTGCAGCTGATTAATCCGTATGATCAGTAAAAAGCCCCTATCTCTCAGGGGTTTCTTCTAATATCAATTGCCCATGTAGGTTTTTGGTTCTTATCCTTAATAATGCCAGCCATATATTTAAATACCTCGATTCGCCAGGGTTTCATTAATAGACTTTTCCTACCTTTTACAGCAAAAATGTATTGAATGTAAGTCTGTGAAAATGTTCCTGCCATTGTATCATGAATTAGTCGGAAATGAATTAATTTCCATTCTTGTAAAATAGGGTAAATCTTAAATATTTAGACAAAAGTTTGACTTTTAACACAGACTTATACGGCTCCCAATAGGGGATATCCAAAAGTCACCTTCTTAGAAAGTGTGATTTTACTTTTTCTTTTACATATTGGCTAATTGTGGCATATTTTGTAACTTTACGGTATCATTTAGAGTATCTTATCAGCATGGATATAGTAGAGCAAATAAACAAGGTCAGGAAAGTAAAGGGGCTTACTCAACAGGAAGTGGCTGACAGGCTTTCTATGAACCAGGTGCAGTATAGCCGCCTAGGAACAAGAAAAAGTGACCCTACAATGAATGTTTTGCATCGGATTGCTGACGGTTTGGAAATTAACATGGTTGAGTTTTTTGAAGCAAAAAACAATGGTAAGGAAGTAAATACCGTAAATGAACCGCTTTTGCAAAAGGTGCGTTTACGGGAAGAGTTGGACGAAGTACAAAAAAACTCTATATGCAATATGATTGATACCGCCATTGTCAACAAACGCCTCAAAGAGGCATTGAACAATGCAATGAACATAGCTATTTGTAAAGATTGAGAAGATGAAAGTAATAGTTGAAATTCCCGATAATGAAGCAACTTTCGGTATGAAAGTTTTGAAAAGCCTTACCTTTATAAAGAAAGCAAAACCTATGTCGGATTCTGCTGCCAAGCTCTGGGACGAACTCAAAGAAGCTGCCGAACAGGTACGCCTGCACAAGCAGGGAAAAATTAAGTTAAAAACCGCCCAAGACCTTTTGGATGAGTTATAGCATAATTCCCACCCACCTTTTTGAGAAGGAGCTAAAGCGACTGGCTAAAAAATTCCCTTCCCTGAAAAATGAGTTTGCGAGGCTTATTGCGGATATTGCAGAAAATCCTAAAACAGGTACTTTTATCGGGAACAGTTGTTATAAAATCCGTTTGGCTATTGCTTCCAAGGGCAAAGGTAAAAGAGGCGGGGCAAGGGTGGTTACCCACTTGTACATAGCTGCCGAAACGGTTTATTTGCTTACCATTTACGACAAAGGAGAAAAAGCCGACCTAAAGCCCAATGAACTCAAAGAGCTGATTGAAAGTTTGGAACTGGACATTTAAAAAAAATAACTGGCAAGCTTTTAAGCCTGGCTTTCATTATTCACTTTCTGTATTTTTCAGGAATCCACTCTCTTAAATCAGGCCTTTCTTCTTTGGGGATGTAGTCAACATTCTTGCAATATTCGCCTTCTGGTATTTCAAAAGCACCTCTAAAAATCGCTCGGTATTTTGGGTTATTTTGTAACTTTGCAGTATCAAAATTCAAGATTATGGATATTGCAGAACAGATAAAGAAGATTAGAAAGGAAAAAGGCTTATCTCAACAAGATGTAGCTGACAAGCTTTCTATGAACAGGGTGCAATACAACCGTATAGAAACGGGTAATAGCGACCCTACAATGAATATTTTGCGGCGTATTGCCAATGTGTTGGATATAAATGTGGTTGAGTTTTTTGAAGCAAAAAACAATGGCACGGAAGCACATACCGTAAATGAACCGCTTTTGCAAAAGGTGCGTTTACTGGAAGAGTTAGACGAAGTACAAAAAAACTCTATCTACAATATGATAGATACCGCCTTCGCCAACAAACGCCTTAAAGAAGCGTTAAGCAATACAATGAGTATTACCATCTAAAATAATAGACAATGAAAGTTTTATTAGATATAAAAGACAACAAAGCCACTCACTTACTGGAAGTGTTGAAGGGCTTATCGTATGTAAAGGCAACCACCATTTCTAACGAAAAGGCTTTGCTGATGGAAGAAATAAAAGAAGCCGTTGAAAATCTAACTTTGGTAAGGCAAGGAAAATTAAAGGCTCGTCCTGCAAAAGATTTGTTGAATGAGCTATAATGTTCTTACCATACCGCCTTTTGATAAGCAACTTAAAAGGCTGGCTAAAAAATACCCTTCACTTAAAAATGAGTTTGCGAGGCTTATTGTGGATATTGCGGAAAATCCTAAAATGGTACTTTTACCGGGAACAGTTGTTATAAAATCCGTTTGGCTATTGCTTCCAAGGGCAAGGGCAAAAGCGGTGGGGCAAGAGTGATCACCAATTTTGTAATTGCCGAAGAAACTGTTTTTCTTATCTCCATTTATGATAAATCTGAAAAAGAAAACCTGACAGACAAAGAACTGGACGAACTCCTAAAATATGTGCCTGAGTAAAGTAAAAGCCCCTATTCGGGGCTTATACTTTCAATTAGTTTTATGATTGTTTCTAAAGAGTTAAGATAATCCTCTCATACTTGGTAAACTTCCTCATCAACTTCTAAATTTCTAAACCCATATAGCCTTTGCCTTATTTCTTGAAATAGGTTAACACTATGTGTTTTCTTTTCTCCTGCTAAAAGAGAGGTTGCCAAACCATAATAGTATCCATCCAAATCTGTAAGTTCTTCAACCCATTCAGCAAAATCATCATTATCTGGAAATGATGGAAATTTTACTCCTCTATGCTTTTCTAAAATTTCTTTTGCATTCATATCTAATCCCAAAAAGTTACAAGTTTCCCATCGTTTGTCCAATACCCTCCAACACGCTGCGTCTTACCATTAATAATTTGCGTAGTTTAAATTTTTATTCCCTGAGTACCATCTTTTAAAATCACATTTTGACCAAGCCCTTTGTTCTTATTAAAAAAGTTCATTGCATCTTGAGTGTATTGTACTGCAGTTCTTCCTTTGCCGTGTTTCCCAAGGTGGTACATTACAGATTGAGTTCTATTAGCAAAGGTTCCTTTATGCCAAGTGTTAAATAAAAACTCTCCACCGCTCTTACTCGTCTTAGCGGCCCTCAACCCCTTCGCAAGTGCAAAAATCGGTGGCATCGGCATCGCCAGATCAAATCCAACTACAATAGCTTCTTCAAAGTCCCCCTGAGCCCTCCTGACTCCATACTGCATACTTCATGAAGTATCCACCCAGCTCACTTTTAAAGATAGCATTCCCGAAAGCCTCATTGCTGTAACCCATTTCAAAGATCTCCTGCCGGGTCATCCCATGCTTTCCTCCAACAAGGAAAATATCGCCTTTATTGTATCGGTCTTTAGAAAATGCCCTTACTTAATTTATTCTGAGCATAAAGCAGGTAATCCTGATCTCCCTCGTATAAAAAGTTTGCTCCTATATGATCATACCCCTCTCGCGTCACTGATCCTTCATACCATATTTCCCTGCCAGTATCATGGCTTCGATACCAATCCCTCCCATCCGGATCAACCAAAATAATGGGATTGTTGCCTACATAGGTATAAGGCGAGAAGGAGGGGTAATTGAAGAAATGATTGTCAACCCCTAAAAACCCTTCGACTAGCCGCTCAGGGCTGGCCTTCCCCAATGCAGGATCATATTGTCTGGCAATATAGTCGTAATAGGGCAAGCCCTCGGGTCCGTACTCCTGACCGGTGTAGCGGTAGTGGGTCTCCATATCTTCGGGAAAGGCAAAAATAAGAAATTTGCTGCAGTGTGAAGTTGACTTATCCACATTACTGCTTTTCC
>RECS01000092.1 GCA_007693915.1 Saprospirales bacterium
CCTGTTGCCATTTGCAAAAATTCACTGATTGAAATTCGGCCGTCTATTACAGACAGCATCGCAATCGCACCAGGTATAGTAGATGGTGGTAGTTTTGATAATTGTAGCATAGCTGACTTTAGCTTTTTTCCTGAATATATTAGTTGCACTGATGCCGGTATCGATAAAACGGTATTGATGGTAGTTGCCGATCATTCAGGAAACAAAGACAGTTGTACTGCTTTATTGAAAGTTGAAATGATAAGCTTTGAACCGCAGTTTAGTTTGGATCTCTGTAATCCTGATACCTTATTTCTGTTTGCTGACTTTCCTGAGGAAGGATCAGCTTTTGGTTATCAGTGGTCCGGTCCTGCTAATTTTAGTTCAACACAAGCCAATCCCATCATTGCTGGTGCAGGACCATTAAATTCAGGGATTTATCATGTTACAGTTACTGGTTTTGGAGGATGTCAGGCTATTGGGTCAGTGAATGTAAATATTAGCCCTATTGCCACTCCCTCTATTGAGTCAGCAGCCAATGTTGTCTGCGAAGGAGATGAAATAGTCTTGAGTTCATCTTCATTCAGTGGGTCGATTTCATACAATTGGTACAGAGGAGTTCCTCCTTCAGGGGTGTTATTGGGTACTACCTCTCAACCAGGTTTCTCAATAAATCTACCCGTCGGAATTCATCGGTTTTATGTTGTCGCTGAAAACCCCGATTGTAGCTCAAATCCTTCAGCAAGTGTTACCGTTGAAGTAGTTGAAGAGCCAGTTGCTGTAATTGATCCCTCATTAATTCGGGTTTGTGAGAATAGCTCCTTGTCGTTGTCCTCCCCATTGGGACCGTCATTTACTTATCAGTGGACAGGTCCGGCCGGTTTTGTCTCTGATTTGGCCAATCCCATTGTCACCAATTCAGCCAATATATCCAATTCCGGAAATTATTTTCTGGTCGTCCGTTTGGGGACATGTATTTCTGATCCGGTTAGCGCTGAAGTAATTGTAGAATCTACACCGGCTAAACCGATAATTAATGGTGATCATTTAATTTGTGTAGGGGATTCACTTAATTTAAGGGTTCCAAATATTCCAATAGCAACCCGTTATACCTGGAAATTGCCGGATGGTTCTGAAATATTTACTTCGATTAATCAATTGACGATTAGCAATGCCAATGTTAATCTGTCCGGTGAGTGGCAGGTAACCGTAGCCTTTGGAGATTGTAGTTCTGAAGTTTCTGATCTATTTTCCGTATTGGTTGAGGAACAGCCTGTTCCGGAAATATATACGAATAGTCCGGTATGTCATGGTGATTCCGTTTTGTTGATCGGTTCTGGTCTTGTTTCCGGACAATACATTTGGACAGGACCAGGTGGGTTTAGCTTCACAGGTGACTCCATTTTTCAACCATTACCAAGCGGAAATTATCACCTGTGGCTTACAAGTAATGCCGGTTGTGCCGCGACTACGTCTATTAATGTAGTGAACAAAATAAGACCTGAGGTTCAAGCTATAGTTCAACAGGGTTTTGATTGTGTTGATGGAAGTAGCGATTATTGTTTACAGGCTGTTGTTTTGCCATCTAGTGAACCCGGACTGCAATACAACTGGAGCGGTCCGATGAACTTTAGTTCAGGACAAGCAGCTGCATGTATTTCTAATATCACCGAGGAAAATAATGGTATCTACAGGCTTATAGTTAGCCTTGATGGCTGTGAATCGGATGAATCTGAGGTGGAAGTTGAGGTTACTGATATTGGTTTTACTCCGCAAATAGCTGCCAATTCATTATCGCTTTGTACCGGGGATAGTCTTTTGCTTAGTTCAAATATCGCTCCGGGTGCAAATGTACGATTTAACTGGATTACTCCCTTAGGTCCTGTTTTAACTACTGACCCCCAACTAAAGTTATCTAATTTGACTTCTGCGGAATCAGGTGTTTACGCACTTTTTGTATCCATAGAATCTTGCTCCACAGGTTTGAGCCAGGAATTGAATGTTGTGGTCAATCCAAGACCTGCCACTCCGGTAGTCAGTGGAGGAGGAAGCTATTGCGCCGGCGACAGTATAGTATTAAATGCAGATGGTCCAGACGGAACACTTTATTTCTGGATGGGTCCAGTCGATTTACAACAGGGCAATGCCACTCAGGTATTGTGGCCGGCTAATCCATCAATGAATGGGCAGTATTCTGTTACTGCTTTGAAAGATGGTTGTACATCTTTAATACCAGCAAAGACCACCGTGGTAGTTAATCCTTTGCCCAATGCTCCGATAACAGAATTGTCACCCAGCCGCATCTGTTTGTATGGTGACCGTATACCTATTGAAATATGCGTTCCCGGTGACAGTCTTGTTGGTGGTGCAGGAATAAGTTATTTTCTGAATAATGAATTAGAAGAGTCCATTCTTAGCACATTTTCACTTTGCGCTACCTGGGATGATTATGATTTATTAAATGAAGGCAGTAATTCCATAAGAGCTCGCATTCAAGTGGATGGTTGTTGGTCTGACTTGGGCCCACCTGTTGATTTACGTGCTGATAAAGCTCCTGATATCTCCGCTTTTGCTGGAGATTCCTTCCAGAGTTGCAAAAGAGATATGGTCATTGTTTCAGCAGCTATACCTGAACCTGCTACAGGTCAATGGAGTTCGCCGGACTTTGATTTGTTGATCAATGATAAAGATGCCCCCCTTACGGAAGTTTCCGGATTGAAAGCAGGTGAAAATAGGTTGATTTGGTCGATTTCGAGTGGTATATGCCGAAATTTTGACCAGGATACTGTGATTATCAATTATCTGGCTGATCCAATTGCCAATAATCTTAATGTTCCCATAGAGGCAGGTGATTTTACCGTAATTGATCCCATGCTCAACGACTTTTTTAGCAGTGATGTGGCTTTTGAAATATTAAGTAGCAGCCCCGATATTATTGATGTAACTTTGATAGATGGAGATCTCCTTGAAATACGAACCAGCGAACGCTTGTATGGGACAGCAGAAATAATTTATTTAATATGTCTTCTCGACTGTCCCGAGAAATGTAGTCAGGCGAAAGTGACTATAGTTGTTGGGGATGTTACTGATTGTGAAGTGCCCAATATTTTTACCCCAAATCGGGATGGGATAAATGACAGTTTTATTATACCTTGTCTCTCTGGTGACAGACATCCTAATAACAGGCTAAGCGTTTATGATCAGTGGGGTAGTGAAGTGTTTACAGCCTCTCCTTATAAAAATGACTGGGAGGGTATGTACAATGGTAGAGATTTGCCAGAGGGTACATATTTTTATGTAATTGAATTTGGGCCTGGTAAGAGCCCTGTAAGTGGTTTTGTAGTCATTAAAAGGTGATGTATAAGGCAATAGCATCATCTCCTATGTAATTAAATTTGAAGAATGAAAAATTGGTTGATATATGCATTGTTTCTGATCTTGTGTCCTGCATTGGGCATTTCGCAGGGGCAGCCTCTATATACCCAGTTTTTTTATAATAAACTGACCTATAATAGTGCCTTTAGTGGTGCTGTTTCCTCTGCTGAGTTTAATCTAATTGCAAGAGAGCAGTGGTTGGGGTTGAAGGGAAGTCCCTCTATTCAGTCTTTACAGGGCAATGTGCCATTGCGTAATATTGGAATAGGTGGTGTATTGAGAAGGGAGGCTATTGGTTTAACTGAACACTATTCAGCCAATTTTAGCTATGCTTATCACTTCCCTGCAGGTAGATATCGGATAGGTATTGGCATCAATGCATTGATAGGTAATTATGTAAATGACTATTCAGAACCCCGATTAGTAACAACTCGCCCGGTTGGTTTAGACCCTGCTCTAAGTGGAACCACTGAAAAAGCTACCTATTTTAATGCCGGTTTTGGGCTTTTGCTCAAAGGAAAAGATTTTTTCGCGGGTTTGTCCGTGCCACATATCGCACCAAGGCATCTAGCTTTAAAGGATGAAGAAGAGATTTTGGGTGGTAATAGTTTTAGATTTTGGCACCTTATGGCAGGTTATTCCTTTTTTACTGGAAACGAAATCTTCCTATATCCTCAACTTATGCTCAGTTATTCAGAGTACGTTCCCTTAAAAATTGATTTCCATTTTCTCGCTGAATTTGGGGAGCAATTTGTCAGTGGAATTGGGTTTAGGACTTTTTCATCCACTGGGAATACTCAGGCAAAATCGATATCTGCTATGGCCGGATTGATGATAACAGAAAATTGGTTGATGACTTTATCCTACGATTTTGGTTTAACCCCCTTGAGTGATCATCATAATGGCAGTCTTGAATTGGGCTTGATGTTTTATCCGGGAAGCAGATCGGTGAGCAGGGAATACAGGTCGCCACGTTTTTTTTAAGAACAAAAGATGTATAAAAAGTTAAAAAACATATTATCACTTTCGCTTATTTTCGTTGCATTTGTTCAACTTAATGGACAAAAGGCATTGATTCTAGATGCTGATAATTCTACTTTTTTTATCGAAAAAAATAGACTGATTCAGCTCAATGAAAAAGGAGATGCTTTTTCTGCAATTGAAGTAGGGGAGGAATTATTTTGGATTAGCTACGAAGGGAAATCAATCGATAAAACTCATTTTTTTGGGGATGGAAGTGGATTTAAACTTTTTAGGGCACCTTTAAGTGAAGTCTTAACCAAAAGTCCTCAAGTCTTGAATACCCAATCTTGGAATCCTTTGAATTCAGATCAGGCTATGTATGGTCCGGTTTCAGTAGCAGACGATCATGGTTTTGTATTTTTTACTGCTACACAAAAAAAAAGCGTCAGGGGTCAATCTAATAATCTTGGTATTTTTATGCTAACGGGCTTAAATGCTTCTGGACGAGCTACACAACTTCCTTTTATTGACAACAGATTTAGTTATTGCCATCCTGCCTGGGATGTAAAAGATCAGCGGTTGTATTTTTCCTCCGATCTGGACAATCCCTCCGGACGCATGAATCTTTTTTTTAGTCAATACCATGCCGGTGGTTGGTCTCATCCTGTCCGTCTTGAAATTGAGGGTGTCTCCTCAAACTCAAATGAAGTTTTTGCTTTTGTGAATGAAAAAGGTTTATTCTTTTCTTCAGATAAAAGCGGTGGAATGGGTGGATTGGATATTTATTTTGCAAAGAGCGAAGGTGACGGATTCTCAGAACCGAAAGCTTTAGCGCCACCATTTAACAGTGTTAACGATGATTTTGGAATATGGTTTTCGAACTCTAATTCGCGGGGCTATTTCTCCTCCAATCGCAAATTTAATAAAGACGCTGTTTACGCCTTTAATTGTCAGGGAGACTGTTTTACTCCTGTATCTGTAGTAAAGTCTCTAGATTTGACCATTAAGAAAACCATTGACTTGAGTCCAATACGAGGTGCTAAGGTTCATTTATTACCGGAGTCCCAACTTTTAAAAGAAATTGAAAGTGGTAATCTGCAACTCGCTGCAGATGGCGGGCTAATCGGTATAGGCCTGCCAGAAGAATGGGGAGATCATTTATCCGGTTTAGAGGCTGCTACTGGTAGAGAAGGTAAGGTTCTACTTGAAAAACGATCAATAGAAAAAGTGTTTTATGTACTGGTAAAAAAAGAAAATTACCTTCCCCTTTTTAAAAGAGTGAAATTTGAAGATGGTTTTTCGCACTTGTTTCTGGAATGGGAAATGGTTCCCGATTGTTTTCCTGTTTCTTTTTCTTTTGTCTCTGAAACTGGTTCGCTTGATGGACTGATCGATATTGAACTTAAAGAGACTGATGCAGAATCATCAAATTTCAAAATTGATGATGATGAACTCCGACTTTGCCTTCTAAAAAATAGATCTTTCATACTTACTGCAGAAAGTGAAGGTTTCGATATAACTGAATTGGAATTCCAAACAAGCGCAAGAGATCCGGAATCACATGTTATCTTCCTAAGAACTACAGAAAGAGAAGAAGTAAGTGAAGGTACTGTTCTTGAATTGAGAAATATTTACTATGAATACAATTCACATGAGATCGTGCAGGAAGCAGCAAAAGAACTGGATGAATTGGCTGCCATCATGAAGTTGGATACAAGTATGATAATTGAATTGCGCGCCCATACAGATAGTCGCGGTAGTACTGACTACAATCTGCAATTATCAAGTAGGAGGGCTGAATCTGCGAGGGATTATTTATTGAATTTAGATATTGCTCCAGAACGAATTCTAACCTCAGGAAGAGGTCACAGCGAGTTGCGTAATCACTGTAAACCCGGAGTACAATGCACTGAAGAGGAACATGCTTTTAATCGTAGGACAGAGGTTTTTGTTGTTCGTGCAGGAAGCGGCATTCAAGCCATCAGAGATGGTAGTGGAGGAGTACTTTTTTTTATTGAATAATGGTTAATTGCCTGTCTCGTAAGGACACGAAATGAAATGAAGTAGAAAGTAGAAAGTAGAAAGTA